>CALKMO010000070.1 GCA_937991785.1 uncultured bacterium
GAAGCCGTTCCCGGCGGCGCTCCGGCATACGACGTCCACGAAGTCGGTGTAGCCGCCGACTATAAGGACTTCCTCGACCGTAACGTCCGCGCCTTCGGCGATCCCCTCGATCTCGTCCATAAGTCCCGGAGAAAACTCCGCAACGTACGGCAGGTGCCGCGCGGCCAGTTCCCGGATGGCCGCCTGGGACAGTTCCCGCCCGGCGCGGCGGGACGCATCTACGCAACGCTCCATCCTAAGACGCAGGCTCTCCCGCAGCTCGCCCCGCAACGTCTCGCCGTGAGACCGCCCGACATCCCGATGGCTTCCGGAAAAGCTGTATATCCTCAAATCGTCTCCGCCCACGGCTTCGCCCTCCTCCGCGTTCGCGCGGCGCGGACCTCGCCACGCCCCCGCGAACATCGGCCCCGCGGTCGCCCTCTTTCGGCGCCCTCGCGGCGAAAGACGCCTCCGCGTCTCCGGCGCCCCCTTCCGGCTGCTTCAGGCGATAGGCAAACCGCTCATAGCCCGGCACATCTCGTCATGCACCGCCTGCACCGCCCTCGCCTTGGCGTTCACGGAACCGCTGCCGGCATCCTCGACGTAGCGGCATGCCGCATAGTCGCGCGTCGCCGCCTCGTAGTTCTCGATCCACCTCTGCCGCATCGGCAGCATATCGGGGCTTACAGGCCAAACCCCTCTGGGATATACGTGTTCGGCTACGCCTATCCGCCATGGCTTCGGGCTGACGCGAGCCCGGAAACATTTCTGGCGGAGGCACATCCTGGCGTAGACCGGATCGGTACCGAGCGCCTCGAAGAATTCCGACACCTCCGGATCTCCAGGATCGAACGTGCGGTGCATGGCCATCAGGCGCAGCCCTGCCGGCGTGCGGTAGATGCGGAGATGCCAGTCGCCGTGGGAGGCGAGGAAACTCTCGATCCGCCGGCGAGCGATTCGCTCTTGTCCGCCCGCAGCCAGCGCCGCGACCCGCTTCAGGACGCTTACTGCTATAGGGGCGGCCAGCGCAGCGGCGATCCCCGATGGAACGGCCGCCCAAAACGATTCCCAGTATACCCCCGCGGCGACCGAGGCGCACAATGCCGGGAGAAAGACCGCCGGGCAACCGTAGCCGGCGCCCGGCCGGTCCTCGAAGTCCACGTCGGCGAACAGCACGTCCGGTACGTTCAGACACAAGGCGCCGTACGAGTTGCGGGTGACGACGGCGTCGCCGTAACGCGCGACTATCTCCTCGCGTATGGGGACACCTTCGGCCCCGTTATACGCGCGTTTCGGTTCGCGGCGGGGAAGTTTTTCCCCGTCCTTGATCCGACCGATCGCCTCCCGCGCGCGGGCCTCGGACATCTTCCGGGCTTCGTCCGGGCTCGCGTCGGACCAGCCGTGCCGCCTGACCGTTATCTGCCTGCTCCCGACGCGTTCCTGCAACCGGACCTCGGCCCAGTATTGCGGAACTATCATGGCGAATCGCACCTTCCATCTGCCGCATCTTGCTTGTTGGGCCGGCCTGGTTAATCTGGCGGTAAAACATTCCATCGCATATAGGCGGAACGCCTTCCGAACAGGAGGCCGCACCTTCTCCAAACCAAGCCGCCAACCGCATATCCCGTATTGCCGGCCCATGCATATCCCTGGAAGTTCGCGAAAGTTAACCCCGTAGCGACCCCATGGCAAGGAAAGACTCTATTCATAAATCGTCCGGGGTGCATGGCCGTAAATGTGCGGATGCCATGGACAAGCGGAGCAAGGCCGGGCGGCAACGTCCGATGGCTCGGCATCTCGGCCAAACCGCCCCACCTTTCCGCTGCCTTTTGCGTAGTCTGTGCCCGATTCCTTAGTGAAAGCCTCCTTAGCAAACAGAACATCGGTGCTCGCCGCTAAAAACTTTATGCAGTTACGGTCATGCGTCTGCCGCCCATGGAGGCATTTTTCCCTCTTTCCCTTTCAGAAGGACTACCTTATTTCTGCGCTAAATAGTATATTGCCTTATTGCGCAAAGGCCTCCATGGGGGATTGCATCGCTACGCTCTTGAAACGATGGCGTGAGCCGGAGCATCTGGCAGCCGGCTATGCCGGCAATCGCGGGGGAGTAGAGGCCATGCCCACCATTGAAGACATTCGCCTCGGTCAGATCGCGGTGGCGCAGGGGCTTTGCATGCAGATCGAGATCGAGGAGGCGCTCAGGGAACAGGCGGAAGAGGAAGAGAAGGGCAACTACGAGAAGCTGGGAGAGATCCTCGTCCTGCGCGGCTGCATAACCCGCAGGCAACTCGAACGCCTCCTTGCTCTGCAGCGCGAAGTAGCCGCCAAAGTCACGAAACTAGGAAGCTACGAACTGATCCAGAAGCTCGGCGAAGGCGGTATGGGCGCCGTCTATAAGGCGAAGGACATCCGCACCGGCGAAATGGTGGCGCTGAAGGTATTGCCAAGGTCCAAGGCGAAAGACAAGGCGTTTCTGAAGCGGTTCGAGCAGGAGGCGCGGGCGGCATTTGAGCTGGATCACCCGAACATAGTCCGCGGACTTGATATAGGCGAGGCGGACGGTTACCACTTCCTGGTAATGGAGTATGTAGACGGCAAAGATGTGTACTCTATGCTCCAAGAAAAAGGTAGGTTCAGCGAATCTGAGGCGCTGAACGTATTGAGGCAGATGGGCGATGCCTTGGAGCACATTCACGGTGAACACCTTGTGCATCGAGATATAAAGCCGGAAAACATAATACTGAAGGCGGACGGGACGGCCAAGCTGGCCGATATGGGTTTGGCTGTTGACAAGGAGATACACGCCAAGCGACGGATAACAAAGGCTGGCGTGGCCATGGGCACCCCTTTCTACCTATCTCCCGAACAGGTTCAGGGGGAAGAGGAGATAGACATCCGCAGCGACCTGTACTCGCTCGGCGCGACCATATACGAAATGGTAACAGGCAAGCCGCCGTTCGAGGGCGAGACGGCGGCCGTGGTGATGCTCAAGCACCTCCACGAGCAGGTGCCCAGTCCGCATGATATAGATCGCCAGATTTCCATCGGCTTCTGCCACATAATCGAAAAGTTGATGGCGAAGAACCCCGACGACCGATACCGTACGCCTGCCGAACTGGTCGAGGACGTGAAGGCGGTGCAGGCCGGGAACCCCCCTTTGTCGGAGCGCGTGCCTGAGGGCAGATCGTCGGTTAGGAGGCCGGCGGGGATGGCATCCGGCCGTTCCGGGCAGAGCGGATTCAACAGGTCTGTGGAATCGCACGCACAAGGCAATGTCCAGGGATCGGCCACGCCTCCTTTCGCCATGCGCGCCGCCGAATCGCCCAAGCGCCAGAGCAGTTACATCTCATCGGGAAGGCAGATCGGCAGCAGGATAAGTCTCAGCCTGCTTATCTTGTTGATAGTGCTCGGCGCCACAGCAGCCATATCAATAGCGGCCCTCATTATCGTGATCTTCGCCAAGACGACGTTTTGACCTGCCGAGCGCGAGCGTAACTGTAGAGCGCCGTGGAGCGCCGGACGAAATTTGGACGGAGGCCGCAGGGCCACCCCTTTAATACGTACGGATCCGTCTTGGCTGATTCGCAAGCGGATACCCACAAGAGTTTCGCGCCGGGTGGTCCGTCCGCCTTCCGAGCCGGACCGGCCGATGCTCCTTCCGCGCAAAACGGATGGGACAGTATTTTGAGATACTCTGCCGTAGCGTGGTTGCGCTTGACGCAGGAGGCGGAAACTTTTTAATATTGCGGGCGGTGGCGCGGGGACGCCTGCCCTGACGAAAAAGGGATGGCACTTTTCAGGCGTTTCCGTTCCTGTCTTTTCCTTAAACGGTCTTCGCCGGACTTTTCCAATATCCTGGGAAGGAACTTTGGGCGGAGGCCGTTTTTCACCGGTTGCGGATGCGTTTCAGGTACTGTTCCGCAAGGGCGCGATATTCCGGCGACAGGGTTTTCAGTTTCCTGGCGGCCTCCGCCTCCGTCGCCCCGTCCTTGCCTTCGGCGCCCGGTTTATTTCGATCCGCATCCGATTTCGTTGCCGCTTCCGGAATCGCCAAGGCGGGATCGAACTGACCCTTCGGCACCGATGGCCTTCCGCCGGCCGCGGCATCTTCATTTGCTTTTTCGCCGCCGAAATCGCGCCGCAGGTTCCCGATGCGGCGGTCGGAGGCGTATTTCGCAGCTTCCCCGACCGACACATCGTCCAGCTCTCTGATACGGCTCGCGTCCACGGTTTCAGGGGAGGGCGGCCCGATCCCAGTTTCGCTTCCCGTCTTAGGGCCTGCGTCTCTTGCGCGTTTGTGCGGCGCCCCCGGCGTAGGGTTTTCATCCGCACCGCCGCCCGGACCGCCGGCCGCGCCGATTCCTCCGGGCGGCGGTTGAGGCGAGGCCCTTCCGCCGGCTGAGCCCGAACCCGATCCACCTTCCGCGCCTTCGCTCGATCCGCCTGTCCCGCCGGGCGATCCGGCTCCGCGAGATTCGCCCGCAGCATCCGTCCCGACGCCGGACCAGCCTGTGCTTGCCCCGCCGGAGGCGGAGCCGGAATCTCCGCCTGTTCCCTTCGCGCCGTCTCCGACCACCCCATTCCCCTTGCTGTCGCCGTCCGTCCTTCCATCGCCCAAGGATGCCGGACGGCGGCCGTCTGCGCATTTCCCATCCGCTCCGCTGCCCCGCCGGTCCTCATTTCCGTCTTCGCCGGACTGCGTCCGTCGCCGTCTGTCCTGAGGCGATCCAGACGGCGGCGCCTCGTATTCCGATGCGCTTTCTGGAACGCCGGGCGGGCCGCCCGGCCGGCGCTGGCGGTCCCGGCCTCCCAGGCCGGTTTCGCCTCCGCCGGCCTCCTTCGCATCCTCCAATCGCTCCGGTCCGCTCCGCGGCGCCTTCCGATGCATCCCGGGATCCCCGCCTTCCTTCCCGCAGTCGCTTCCATCCCCGGGCTTCCCGGGCCCTGCCGATCCGCCGGATTCCCCGGCGCCTCCCGGCTCGCGCAATCCCTCGCCAGCCTTCCCAGGTCTCGTCAGGCTTCGCCTGCCGCCGAACATCGGTCCAACCGATTCCATCTTCGGAACCGTAAATTTTTTCGGCTCGGTGCGCGACGCTTGATGCGCGCTCGGGAAATTGTCGCGGGCTTGGAGGACGTATTCGATCGTTTCGCCCGGGACGAGATCATCCCCGGGGATATACATCGCGCGCGCCAGTTCGCGCTGACCTCGAATCGCAGGTACGACATACGAGGCTGTGCCGCCGCCGGACTTGTATATGATCAGCGCGGCATCGTAAATACCGAAGTCGTCCGATATATGCAGCTCTACCGGCAATCCGCATTCTCCGACCGCCGCGCCGTCAGATATGCGGCAGTATACAGTCGGCGGGCGGTCCAGCCTCACCGTGACGGCGCCGCGGATAATGATCGCTTTCCCGGCGCTGCCTGCGATACCTCCCGCGGCCTCAACTCCGCCTGCTCGTACCGACGAAAGCCGTATTTCCCATTCGCCTCCCCTTCCCACATGGAATTCGACGCTCATTCGTACGGCTCGGTGCGCCGAGGAGTTATCTGCAAGCGATTCCGCCTTACCGCCGGGTCCAGCCTTCCTCTCCGTCGCCGCGCAGCGGTTGGGCTGGGCTGGAGGCGGCGGCAACCCCGAAGCGCTTGATAATGGGACAAGCGGCACCGGCGGCCCCCACGACGGCACGAATACCCCTTCGGCATCTTCTCTCGAAACTACGACCTCGATACGCGCAACCGAACCCGACAGAGCCTCGAAGAACGGCGATTCATAACTGCGCTCCGCCTCGCCGGTATACTGTGGCGGCGACACGACGGCGCGGAATCCGATCACCCTAAGCGTCGTTTCGACGCGGACTTCATGCCATGATGAGATGACGGCCTCCAAAGCGCCTTCGGCCGGTCGAAACGGCCATATCGCCGCCGGTCGTTCGGGCACTGCCGCGATCCTGTAGCGGAAGGAATTCAGCGCAGCCGGGAACCGGACCACCCATCGGTCAGCGTCGCCGGAGCCGACAGCCCTCTCGCCTAGGCGCATCCCAACACTTACGCCATCCCCGCCAAACCACGAATCCGTTTCCACGGATGCTGAAGCTATCAAACCAGCCGGCTGCACTAGGGCGCTTATCTCGATCGGGTCGCCCTCGACTATTTCTACATTGCCGGGACGGATCTCTGTTATGGCCGGCAAGACGGCCGCCCGGGAGGGCGACGCCCACAAGCATATGACAAGGCCGCGGAAGTAGTCGGCCTGTAAATACGCAACCAGTAACAGATGGACGGCGAACGTCAGACACAGAAATACATGCGTTCTTCCCGCCGGTCTCCTTTCCGGTACTGGAGTCGGAACAGGAAGGCTGCGCATGACATTCCGGGCATTACGGGAACTTATGGCCAGTATCTCTGCCGGTACCGTGACGCCGCGCGCGGCCTCCACGGCGGTCAGCAGGCATCCGTCGAAACCGGGAAAGGCCCGCTCCCAGATCGCAGCCAGGCTCCGTTCCGAAATCCTCTCGGCTGCCGCGCGCCAGGCCGATGCGGCCGTGGCGGCGCCTAACGCGCCGAGCCAGACGAACCGGATCTGCCGGCAGGCGGAGGCTAGAAAAGGCAAGGCGAGTACAGTCGCTATCCAAACGGCCAGAAATATTGATGCGAAGGCGAGGATGAGTTCGACGCGGACGAGAAAATCTCGGACGGCGGCGCGCATCGAAGCCGCCCGGAGCGTATCGGCCAGCGCCGAGGCCTCTTGCATCGGAGACCGCATCGCGCGCCCCATGTCCGCGGCAGCCCCCAGCCCGCCGGCGCGGCCCAGCCCGGCGCCGGCCGCCGCCGGCGTCCGTTCTCCATCCCCATGCCGGCGACTTTACCGCCAGCCGGTCATTCGGCAGTCCGCAACGAAATCTTTCTTCGCGGACGGGCATGGCCGCATTGGGCCGATGCCGGACCGTTCCGCCCGCCCTCACCTCATGCGATGTTCGACCCCGCCGTCAGGCAGGCGTATCGTATCGTCGCGAAGGAGTTCCAACGTACTCTCTTGGTGCCGGTAATATCCCGTAAGGCCCTCGACAAGCTTCGCAGGGCGCACGCGGGTCTCGTTGACGTAGTAGCGGTTAACGCTGTCGCGAAGCTTGTCCAAATCCTCCGCCTGATGGCGCGCGTACGCAACTACATTCGCCACCATGCGGCGCGGCCTGTCGCGAAATTCGCTCTGCCAATACCTGGATACACTGTTCCGCAAGGGGGCGAGGACCTCCTCCTGATGCCTGGCGTAGCGAATTATGTCATCCTTCATTGCCAGGTATCTCCTGGGCACATCGCGGGCGAACCTGTCTAGGTCGTCCCTCAGCGCCGGCAACATATCTTCCTGGTGGCGCCGGTATTCGCTCAAGCGCTCGACCAACCGCCTGGCGCACTCGACGTTCTTGGCTGTGAACCTCGCCAGAGCCTCGCGGAGCTTCTCTGGCATCTCGTCCTGGTGGCGCTTGTAGTCGAGCATGTCCTGTTCTATACGCTTCGGGCGAATCCGAACCTCATTGACGAAGTAACGGTCCAGCGATTCCCGCAGGTAGGCCGGCATCTCGGCCTGGTGGCGGTAATATGCGACTATGTCCGAGCGAAGATCGTCCAGAGATTCCTTTTGCTTCGCAACGAAGCGGGCCAGCTCGTCTCTGAGCGGCGCCAGATTCTCTTCCTGGGCCCGCCAGTAGGCCGAAATATCGGATGCGAGCGCCTTCGGCCGCCTCTTTATCTCGCTATTCCAGTAGCGTTCCAAGTCATCTCTGAGATATTGCGGAAGATCCTCCTGGGCGCGGACGTAGTTAACGATATCCGCTTCCAGGCGCGCGGCGCATTCCTTCTGCTTGGCTACGAACCTTGCTATGTCGTCGCGCAGGTAGGCCGGCAGTTCCTGTTGGTGCCAAGCGTAGGCCATTATGTCGCTCTCTATGGCCTCGAAGCGGGCAAGGTTCGAGTAGACGAAGCGGTCTATTTCGTCGCGGAGATAATCCAGATGCGCATCCTGATAGCGCTTGTAGCGTACCGGGGCGCTCGTGAAATCTTCGATACGCTCGCGGTTGATGCCCAAGCAGCCGCAGGCTGCAAGCGCTACGATACAAATTGGGAATGCCATCCTGCAACCCGCTCCGCCTGGCGACATTCCGTTCATCCCCCGCCCGCAGACACATCCCAAGAACCTATCCGGGCGCATGCCCGGTCCTATTGTTCCCCTCGCCAGTTGGGACGACGAGTCACCGTCCCGTGTTAGGGGAAGGCTTAATACATAAGCCTTCCAAGCTTGCTGCCGCGACCGCCATCCGTCAAGGGCAATCCGGAGAACATTCGAACGGCGGATGGCACATGCTGCGCCCTTCGCAACCGGTTACTCTAAAAGACGTTCGGAGCCTGCTTTTTGAGACATAAAACACCTGCGTCCCCTTCCTGGGGTTTGGGTGCATGGCCGTGACTGCACAACGTTTATGGTTTGGATGCCGGTGCAGTTTTCCCGAAAGGGCTTGCAGGAGAGCTTTTGCTCCGAGGCGCGACGAAGGCGATATCCTTTGAGCGGAAAAGAAAAGACGCTTATCCGCGGTGCCAAGCCATCTGCGGATCTGCGGCAATATACCCTTAGGGTTTAGTAGAGCCTGTCGCGACATAACCTTGCGAGGCGTATGTTCCGTAGAAGACGCGGAAGAAAAAGCGATATGATGGGTTTCGCTTAATGCTTGGCGTTCTCTGGAAACGTTTGGGGCGAAAATCGAAAACGCCGAATTCGAGAAGCGTTCTCTATGAATAATTGGGGTGCTTCCCATCCACCCCACAGAAATCTCCCTCTCTTCCGCGACAGAGCAACTGCTAACCGGCTCAGCAAAGATTGACTTGAATCCTCTGCTGGGATAAATTTGATTCTGAGAAGGAAAATAACTAGCGTGCTGCGTCTTAACTTATACAAATCGCCCCCGATTCGGCCGCACTGGCGGTCGAACGCAACATAAGGCGGAATAGCGGGATGCAGATATTTTTTTGCGAGCGCTGCGGGAAAAGGGTCCCCGATAAGGATCTTAAGGAAGGTCGGGCGATCAAGACCGACGAGGGAGCGATCTGCTCCGTTTGTCGGCCGCAGACCGGCTTGCATGTGCGGACCGGCGCCCACCCAAAAACGGAAGCGCGGCCGCGGACCGGCGTTCAGCAGCAAGTCGGAGGACGTCCGCCAAGCGGACATCAGATGCCGGTGGGCGAACGTCTTCCGACCGGCACCCACGCG
>CALKMO010000071.1 GCA_937991785.1 uncultured bacterium
TGTGTCTCAAACGCGATCTTTAGCCTTTCGGCGGCCGGTTCGATCATCCAAAATCCCATAAAAACGCATCCGATCGCCTTTTCGACACCATCTTCCCTCTCAGCCTCGCTCTCTTCCAACCTACAGCGCAACCGGCTCGGCGGCGGGGAGCCGGTTGCGATGCTTAGGGACGACAGGAAGATTTCTGCGAAGTCAAGGAGGTTTCACCCCAACGATTCATATATAGCGATTATCCCGTGCTCAGCGTCTCCCTCGATTTTTACCCAAGTTTTCAGAGAGCGCCAAGCATTAAGCGGGACACATCTTCCCGTTTTTTTATTCCGTGTCTCTTCCGAACTGACGCCTCGCAAGTTTACATCGCCCCCCCGCTTAGCATCGGGTTGTCCGGGAGGTTCGCTCGGCCGGCGTCGGCGGAAGTACGGGCGGAACAACCCTGGGCTGGGCTACGCCAAATGGGGACTTACGTGCATATCGGAATCTACGCTGGTGATGCTCCACCCACGATTGCCGCGACGCGGCTCGAATGCTGCAGGCAGGGGACGCTTGAGGCCGAGGCCCGCGTATACATCGAAAGGGCGCTATCGGACCATGCGTGCCGCGGGAAGATCAGCGAGGACCTCTCGAAGCGCGCGCAGGACATCCTCGACGAACGCACCCGCGCAATGCTTGCCTTCGAGGCGGCGCCGGAATGGTAACAGGGGTCCGGCTGGATGGAGCGGTCCGCGAGGCTGTACGCGATCGCCGCAGAGATTGAAAAGTCCGCCGCTAAACAGCAGCGGCATTTGCAAAAGCCGCGCGACGCACAATGGAAACTGCACCGGCTCTTAAAAACGCGGGCCGGTCTTTGACCGGCCCGCAAAAGCGCGCGTAGATCTCAGTCACACCCGCCGCGGCTCTCCGCCCTTGGTCTGGATGGGCCTTGCCGCGGAAATCAACTCTGCTGGCTCAGGCATGCAAGCAGGCACCCCTGCGCCACGGCGTTCAGCGGGTCGCCCGCCAGCCTGATGTTCTTGATCTGCAGGGGGAAATCTATCCTCTTGAATTCCTCGGCCACCAAGTCTATGAAACCCTTCGCCAGGCTCGTGCCGCCGGAGAAAACCACATCCACCGCGTTGGGGAACGTAGGTATCCCCTCGCCGCTCTCGAACTTCTTCTTTATGTTCACCAAAGTGTAGTTGATCAGGTTCCGATAGTAGATGACCAAGGCTTCTTCCTCTCGGCTCTTCGGATGCATCAAGTCTATGCCCTTCTCCTTTATCGCGGTCACGCGGGGGGCCTTCATGCCGAGCACCATGGCGGCGTTGTTGTCTATCCAGTCGCCGCCGCGAGAAGTGGAGAATACGACGGCCGGAACGGTCTTGTAGGCCACGCAGCAGTTGAACATGCCTGCGCCGCAGGAGATGCATATGCCGGTGAAATCATCATCCGCCAGCTCGGAGAACACCAGCGCATGCGCCTCTGCTATGGCCGTCGGCACGAAACCCAGCTTCCTGAGCAGGCCGTCGAAGATGTCGCGGTGGTACACGACGTTCATTTGCGAGTCTATCGGGTCGCCCGGAACGCAGTAGAAGCACGGTTCCTTCTCGCGGGCCGGTTCTCCCAACACTTGGCTGACCAGCAGCCTGATGATCGGAAGGGCGTCGGCCTGGTGGGGCGATATCAGGCCCTGCGCCATAGGGCGCAGAGTCTCGCGGTTGAATATGTTCGCCAGCTCAAAGGCCGGATTGCCCAGCACATACATCTTGCGGTCGTAAAGGACGTACTGGACGCCCAGCTTCGTCAGCATCTTTTTCGTAAAGTCGTTGATCTCGACGTCAAGGAAGGCGTTGCGCAAGGTTCGATAAACCATCGAGCCGTCTTTGCGCTGCGCGGCGCTTACCAAATTGCACGTCCCGATGTCCAACCCGCGCCCCATGGCGAGATCCGACCCCTTGCCGCCTTCTGCCGGCCTCCCTTCCTCCGCCGCCGGCTTCGCGGTTCCTGTTGACTTCTCCTTTTCCACGGTTTCCCCCTCCCTTGCCCCAAACCAGCCGAACCTTCCCCCTTTGACCTCGCTTGCGCCCGGCAAAAGGGCCGCGTCACGCCGCGCGTCCGTTCGCCTTTCTGCGCGGAGATCGGCTGCGCGGCATCCAGCGTCCGTCTTCATTATCGGCAACAACGGCCCTCCTGCGGCCGCCTTCCGGCGATGGCGCGGATCGTCCCGCCCCGCCGTGGCGCGCAGCAAACGCCGCGTCGAGGATCACTCTTGTTTCTTTTCGCCTTTCGCCTGGCGAAGCTTGGCCAGCTTGTCGGCCACGCTTTCGCTCTTCTGTTCCTGTACCTTTACCGCTTCCACATTGGTCTCTATCTGCCTGGAGAACAGCGCATCGAGCTGCAATCCCGGATCTATTGCGCCGGCACCTCCCACTCCGCCGGTCTTCTGAGCCGTTACCGCCCAAGCCACCTGCCTTCCGATCTCTTCCTTCAGGGTCCCTATGACCTCTTTGAGGTCGGCGGCCGCAACGGACGGCGCAGCGACCGGCTTGGCGCTTATCTGCGTCAGCTTGTCGGTCACGCTGGCCAATTGCTCGGTCGCGGCGCTCTGCTTCTCGCTAAGTTCCGCCACCCTGCTCAGAAGCAGCTCGCGCTCGGAGCTCAACCGCCTCAGCTCTCCGCTCAGCTCCGCCACGCGCGCCGCCTCGGCCTGCAGCTTTTTGTTCTCCGCCTGCAACCTTCGCTGCTCCAGCGCGGCAAGGGAGATGTCCTGGTCGCGGGCGTCCAACTGGCGTTCCGCCGCGCGGAGGCGTTCATTGAGCCTCTCGACTTCCTGCCTCGCTCTGGCCAGATCCATCTCCAACCGCCTGTGTTCAGCGGCCGCCATCGCTATGTCCTGATCGTGAGCGTTGATCTGGCTGTGGATCCCATCCATGTATTTCCCGATCGCAGCCAGGCACCCGCCGAGCATCTCGATCAGGGCCGTGGCTTTCGCTTCCCCATCGGGAGGTTTGGGCATAGCCGCCCGCGCATCCGCCGGCACCATGGCGCAGGCCCGTTCGATAAGCCCGCGCAGCGCCTTCTCGAACGACGAGCTCCGCGCCTCGATCTCCTCCTTGGCGCCCCTCAGAAACTTCTCGAACTCGGCCCTCGACTCCTCCGCTATCCTCCGCTTCTCCGCCTCTATGCTCTCGGTCGTCCTCGCCAGTTCCGCCTTCAGGCGCGATATTTCGGCGGCAAGCGCCGCGGCGTCGGCGGACGGGACCGCGCCGGCTTCCAGCTTCGAAATGTTCTCGGCCAGCCGTCCCTCTATCTCATGCTTGGCCCTCACCATGGCCAGGCGCTTCTCGCGCCGAACCACGTCCTCTTCCTCGGCCCTCAATCGCTCCTGGACCGCCTCCATTATCAGTTCCCGGATGCGCGCCTCGTCTATTACGCGGACCCTCTTGTGCCCGAGCTTCGCAAGCTCGGAAATATCCATCTGGCGCGATCCGCTTTGAATCACCTTATTGATATCTAGATCGCCAGGCATAATCCCACCGGGCCAAGTCAAGGCCGTTTTCCTGTCGTGCTACCGCGGCTTCCCCCGGCTCCACGTGCCGGATAAGACCAATCAAAAATCGAGATTATTATATACGTTGCGAACCGGATAACAAGCCTTTTGTTCCCCCTAATAATCCCCCCCCGGTGGCGGCCGATACGCCACCCATCCTCACCCATTTTAAGGTTACGATCCCGGAAGCAGCAGGAGGGACTCCTCCTCGGCAGCCGAAAAAACCCGCCGCCTACACGGCCCGCGGCTTTTACAACACAGGATCTGCAAAAAAGCTAAGGGAAACCACTGGCGATTCCGGCGGGGATGACCTTGACGGCGCATGAATGGGGGAGAGGATGAGAGCGGATGCGCCGGATCTAAGTTATGAAGGTGCCTCGATGGGGCGCTAGAAAAGGGTCCTTGGATCGGTGCGACAGAGGAGAGAAGGTCGCCGCCTTTTCGGGCGGCTGCCGGCCCTGCCGCACCGGGAGATTGCCATGCTGAGAAAATATCTCGAGAAAAGGGATATCCTCTGGAACGATAAAATTCCGAAGGAAACGCTATCCAAACACGGCCGAAAGTTCCTCGAGGCCGAACGATACTCCGACGCCCTCGATTTTTTCGAGAGGGCCATGGACGAGGACGGCATCCGTAGGATCAAGGATTTGGCTATCAAGGAAGGCGACGCGTTCCTGCTGGGGCGGATCGCCAGGATGAAACCGGAATGGGTATCCGACGATGACTGGCGCGCGACGGAAAAGGCTGCGGAGGCGGCCGGGAAGCCGTCGTTCGCCGAACAGGCGAGGAAACGTTACCAGCCGCTGACGCCAGAGCTGCTCCAAGGCAAGGACGGTCCCCCAAAAAACGAACGCCCGGCTAAGCGATGAACGTTTCCCCGAAACATTAAGCTTGACTGGCTGAACGTTCGCCGGTTCCCAGTAACGCCCGCAGCTTGTCTATCCGCGCCGGCAATCCTCCCGGTACCGGCAGGTTCAGCTCGCGCATCCGTCTGAACGCTTCCTCATACAGCCTCAATGCATCGTCGGGGCGTTTCATTCCTTCTTCCAAAAGTATGCCGATGTTGACAAGACATTTGGCGACGCTGAAGAGGTCCCCCAAGTCGTTGGCGATCTCCAAGCTCATCTCGTACATGTCCATCGCCCTGTCGTGGTCGCCCATTTCCTTGTACACTATGCCCATATTATTGTAACAGCTACTCATCTCGGCGCGGTTCCCTACTCGCTCGGCGATCCTGAGGCCTAATTCGTACATGCCGAGCGCCCGCTCCCATTCCCCGCGCGCCCGATAGATGGAGCCTATGTTCGTATAGCATTTGCCCATCCCTTCGCGATCGCCTATATCCTTCTTGAACTTCAAACTCCGGGCGTAATGGTCAAGAGCTTTCGCCGCGTCGCCCCGCGCCTGATGGATCGCCCCTATGTTAGTGTGGCAGCGGCTCATCCCGGCCGGATCGTTCAGGTTCCTGCGTGTTTCCAGACTCTTCTGAAACATGATCAGCGCCCGCTCAAGGTCCCCTTGGTCCTGATGAACTATCCCCATATTGACCAGACAGCTTGCGATGGCCCGCTCGTCATCCAGCACGCGGAACGCAGCCATGGCGCGGGAGAAGAACAGAAGCGCCTGCTCCAAATCCCCGCGAAATCTGCTTCCGAGTCCCAGCGATACGAGCGACCATGCCTGGTCTAGCCTGGCCTGGCGATCCATTTCGGCTGCCGCCGGTTCGCGTCTTGCCCTTTTCCCGGCCACCCATTCGTATATGCGGCTTAATTCGCCCCCTATGGCTCGAAAGCTCAGAGGTCTTTCGCGCGGCTCCTTGCGAAGACATCTAAGCATTATCTTGCGCAGGTCCCTGTCCAGTTCCCGCCTGAATTCAGCCGGATCCGGCGGTTCACCCTTGGTATGCATCTCGCGGTAAAAGGCGAAGCGGTGGTCCGTCCGCGTCCCTGAACGTTCCTGGGGAACCTCAAACGGCCTGCGTCCGCAGAATATCTCGTATAGCATCACGCCGAAGGCGTAGATATCAGCCGGGGCTTCGACGCACGAGGCAGCCTCCCATTGCTCGGGCGCCATGTATGCCGGAGTCCCAAGGGCGCCGTCCCGGGTCAGCACCGATCCGGCGGGCACTATCGTCACTCGCATGTCCGGCTCATCCGTTCCCTCGACTCTCTGCCGGCCGGGAAGAAGCACCAATCCAAGGTCCGTGACCTTGGCCGTACCATCCCTGGCGATCAGTACGTTGTGCGGTTTCAGGTCCCTGTGAACGATCCCGCGGTCGTGAGCGAAGGCCATGCCCCAGCATATCTGTATGGCTATATCAAGACCTTGGACGATATCCATCCCGCAGGGGTTGTCTCCCAGCATTTCGTCCAGCGAGCAGCCTTCCACATATTCCAAAACTATGCGCGGGAGCCATTCGAATTCCATGACCCGATAAGCGCGAACGATATTCGGGTGCCAGCCGAGGCCGACCCATGTCTCCGCCTCTCGCATAAATCTCCGCTTGAGATTCTCGCTGTGCGCTATTGCGGCCGCTGGCGATTTGATCGCGACAGGTTCGTATCTGGCCAGGTCGAGGCACTTGTATATAACCCCCATCCCTCCGCGTCCGACGACTCCCTCAACGATGTACTGGCCTTCTATCTCCTTCCCAGGCAGCCATTCCCTGCCGAGGAAGGATGCGATAGACTGTTCTTCGGCGGGCTGAACTTCCACGGAGCCGCCGCCGGGCTCCCGCCTGAGGGTGGGAGAAAGCTGTCTGGACGAAGGGGCCGGCGTCCCGCGATGCGTGGCGCTGAGGAACCCGGTCCGGATGATACACGCCGCCCGGTCGCGACCGGGCGGGGGGGACGGTACGGGAGACGAACGTCGCGAAGCCGCGGAGGCGGCCTCGCGGTCGGCCGGCGAGAATGGCGCCGGGGTAAGCGCTGCGGATGAGGGCAACGAAGCACCGCTGTCGGATTCCCGGTCGGCGGGCCGCTCAATCGGATCTGGAGAAAGGATGACGGAGGCGCGCGGCGCGGCCGCCGCCTCCCTGCCGGCAGCCCCGTCCTCGGTGCGCGCCGCCTCGTTAGGACCTCCCCCAGGCATCTCTCCGACAAGGCCTCCGGCCGTCCCGGTCGTTCCATGCTTTTCTGATGGCGAAGTTTCGCCCTGCGATGCTACTAGAAGCGGCGTGGCGGAAGCAGCCTCTCCGGCCGGCGAAGATTCGCCGGGCTGCATGCCGGGGCGCGCAGCTTCGTGGGAAAGCATTTCGCAAAGCTGCGCTCCGTGAAGAGGAGCGGCGGCGAGCGAATCCGCGGCGGATGGCGCGACGGGAGATCCGCCGCTCCCGGCCGCATGACTATAGTCAGGCTTCGAATCGGTCGGCGGGATATCCGCCGCCGCCCGCGCAGGGACGGGCATGCCGGCTTGGATCGGAGCCGTCCTGCCGACTAGCCGCCCGACGTCTCCGAATCCCTCGAATTTCAGGCGGCGTATGCGTTGAGTGACGCTGAGGCCAGGGGGGACCTTCCCCTCTCCCCCGCCGTCAGGTTTGCCCCTCTCGTCCGGCATTTGCGCATCCCCGCCCGCTTTGCAAAAACGTCTCCGCCGCATCCCGATCCCGCCATCGCGCGCGGCCCGGGGAAACTATCCTTCAGGCAAAGTGGCGCGGATGCGGCGGTAGCCCTCCAGCCGCCTTCGACTTATCTCGCCCCTTTCTGCGGCCGCCTCGACGCCGCAACCTTTTTCTCCCGTGTGCGAACAGTCGGAAAAGGCGCATCTCCCTGCCAGCCGCCTCAGCTCAGGGAAAAACTGCCATAGATTGCTCTTCCTTATGCCGACCGGGACCAGTTCCCTTATGCCCGGCGTGTCAACGATCCACCCTACACCGGATATCCTGTACATTCGAGATCCGGTGGTCGTGTGGCGGCCCCTTCCCGTAGCCTCGCTCAAATCTCCGATTTCTACGTCCATCGTCGGGTCCATTGCAGCCAAGAGGGATGATTTTCCTACCCCCGACTGGCCGTTAAGTATGCTCACCCTGCCCGATAATCGCGCTCGCAACTCCTTGATGCCGTCGCCCGTTACGGCGCTTGTAACCAGCGTCTCGTAGCCGGCTGCGGCGAAGTCCTCGAGATGGCGGCGTACTTCCGGTCCGATACCCAGATCCGCCTTGTTCAGCACGATCAACGGCCGGATATCGGCAGATTCCGCGAGCAGCAAGGCGCGGTCCGCGAACCCCGGTCTGAACGGCGGCTCAGCCGCGCTCGTTACGATGACCAGCAGATCAACATTGGAGGCCAGGAGTTGTACGGCACGCCATCCTGGAGCTATCCGTTCGACACAATGCCTTCGCGGCAGGATCCGTGTTATGAAACCCTGCACCTCGTCTCGCATCTCGCCGCGCGATTCGGGGATCACAAGGTTGACTCGATCCCCCACGGCCAGAAGGTTCCGGTAACCGAGGTCGAATTGCTTGAGCAGTCCGCGGGCCACACAACGCACCAACCTGCGTTCCCCGCAGCCCGCCGCCGGAAGGTTTTCGGCCCAGCTCATGCTTTCGCCGTCCGCTCCCCCCATTCCTTCAGAAGGGCTTGCTGCGTTTCCGTCACCGGTGCCGGACGACTCCGACGACGGCGCCTTCCCGGCCGCCCGTGCCGCATCCGTCGTTCCGGCAGCGGCGACGCCGGGTTGGGCCGATCCGGAAGCGCTCGCCGCAGAGGCTGCCGCATTTGAGGGATCCGCTGCGGATGAAACCGCGCTCGATGCGCCGCAGACGGCAGATGCGGAGGCATCGGCCGCCGCGGTCGCGAGCGCGCCTGGCCCGCCGGGCGCCTTACCGGCAGCTTTCGGATCTTCCTCAGGAATTATCTCAACGAGGCACTGGCCGCGGTAAAGTTCCACGACCAGACCGTGCAGCTTCTCTCCGGGCAGATCCGCGCCGAACAGTTCGATGTCCTCGACGGACTCAACCCACCGTTCGGCCTCCGCCCGCTTCTCGACGGCCGACGCCTCCTCGGCACGATCCCTATTGCCGAGATAGAGCTTCAGCCATCCCTTTTCCCGACGCCCTTCGTCTTCTTTTCGGTCGCGGCCGGCCCTTACCGCTGAAGGCTCATACTTTTCCGGCAACCTCGCCAGCCTGGCCGGCCCTTTCTTGGGCGATTGAGGCCGTCTTCCTCGGGATCTCGCCATCTTTTTCCCCTGCCGGTTCCGGCGATTCCGGCGCTAACGGCTTCTTCCTGAACGCGCCGGCAGCCACCACGATCGCTCCATGATATCGATTCCTCCGAATCAGGCGGCTGCTGGGCGGAGAGCGGAGCGGAACGGCACGCCTCAACCGATTCATTTGCCTATTCTTATTCCGTCGAGCGCCCTATCCACCGCATCCTTGGCTTCCAACGCATCTTTCCTTTCTTTCTCGCCTGCTTTAGGCGGATCGAAGAGGTCGAACCTTTCCGCGCCGTGACTTATGCAAAATCGCAACAGCTCCACCGTCCTTGCGGCAGACGTTTTACCTTCCGGGCGGATCCTTACCAGCGCCTTAGCCTTCGCCGCCTCCTTCACGGCTGGCGCGAGCGGATCGAGCTTCGATGCGGGGATTTGCTGACCGTCGAGGTCCAGTTTTTCCCCGCCGGCCCGCCCGACCAGCTTCAACGTCATGACCTGTTCTTTCTTCCCGGAATCGCGTACATCTAAACGCAACGGCACGGGGTCAGATTCCGCGCCTCCCTTCGCTGCGACCGTCAGGTTGCAAGCTCGGCAACCATGTCCCGCTACGGCCATCAGAACCGTTACCAGGGCTTCGTTGGGAGCCTCTGCATCAACCGATATCGAGGGGACAGTGGGGCATCGGCCTTCGGAGTCCCGCGCACCGAGCACGGGTTTCAACAGTTCGGCCAGCCTCGGCCAAGACTTCTCCGGCGACTCAAACGCCTCCGCAGGAAAGGGCTGGCGGTTGCCTTGGACGGTCAGCGACCGCCCTTCCAGGGATATCTTAACCCGGTCGGCACCTTCGCCGCACCGGCCCGGCGCTTGAAGCGCCGCAGCGGCTGCAAGCGCCAAGGCGGCCAACGCGACGGTCTTAGCTGCCATATCGGACTCCTCCTCTCAACCGGCCTTCGGCCTTCAGTCCCGGTTCCTTGACCATCCGAGCCACCGCCGGCCGCGAACCGCAATGCCGGCTCGCGGGGCGCCCGTCCTCCGCAAAGTCATCCGGGGCTTCGACGCTTCTTTTTCTCGATGATCTGGTTGAGCAGGGCCTGGGTTTCGTCCATCTGCCGCATGCCTTCCAGAAGGATCGCGGTCGAATCGCCGTGGATCGTCCGCGAGGGAGGCCGGCGGCCGGGGAAGAAATCAAAGTAACCATCGCGCAGATTCAATAGAAGGAAGACCGCGTCGGGACCGACTATGTCCTCTATCGCCGCGTGATGGATCGTCCCGTCAACGAAGAAAACTTGCCCCTGTATGCGGCCGTCGCCCATAAGCAGCAGGCCTGTGCGCCTGCTCCTTTCGAATATCTGGAGTATCTCGCCGACCTGGAATTGCCCTATCTTGCCCGAAAGCTCGCCTATCGGCTTATCCATACGCCCGCTTATGCGTCCGAACTGGCCGACGGGCTGCGAGTACGGCGGTGTGGAGAGGTCGGGATTGGCCTTCTCCTCGAGTTCCCAGAAGGCGAGTATCTTCTGAAGGGCCTCGTCGAGTTCGGTGTCGCTCAGCGGGAATCCCAGCCAGTGATCCTGGATACCGGATCCGCCTATTCTGGCTTCGGATTCGCGGCTTCTAGCCGCGATTTCGCGGGCGGTGAGGAAGACGAACGGGATGAGCCGGGTTGTGGGCGCACTGCGCACCATCTGGAAGAGATGGAAGGCGTCAATATTGGGCAGCGTCAGGTCCACCGCGACGGCGGCGATGGGCTGGTGGAAGCACGCCCGCGCCCCTTCCTGGGCGTTCCGCGCGATGACGAGCGGGAAGCCGCGGATGGTCAGCGCCGTCGTCACCATGGCCTGAACGTCGCGGTCCCTGCCTACGACCAGGACGGGACCGCGCACCTTCGCGCCTCCATAAGTCATCATGTCCGCATCTTAATTTCCAATGGGCTGGGCCGCAAGGTTTCAGGCCATCGCAAGGCAAGATTTTCCGGAGGCGAGGCGGAACCATCCGCCCGTGCGGGAAGTATCGAATGCTCGGGCCGCCCGGCGCCCGCCGTCGCCGGCTTTCACCTGGCAGACGTCCCCGCGCCGGAGGACGTGAAGGAAAACCCGAGCAGTTCGGCGTCCCGCGTATTGCCTCTCTGCTTGAGCATTATGTTCACCCTGCTTCCCTCAATCAGTTTCGCGGCCGCGGCGGGCAGGGTTTCGTCCACCACGACCGTCCCGTTGACTTCCACCCTGACCGAATCGCCGCGCCTTTTCATGCGGACCACGTACCTGCCATCCTCGCTGGCGGGCGGTCTGGCTTTGCCGTCTTCCAAGAAGCCGCTGCCCGACAAACCTACCCTTTTCATGCCTTCGAAAGGCCCTGGCGACCCGGATCCGTTCTGGGCCTGACCCGCGCCGCGAAAGGCGAACGCTCCGAACCCGCCGTAGCTATTGTACATCGAAAGGTGGAACCGGGGAGGACCGTAACCTTCGAACCAACCGAGTGTCGCGCTCCCCGTGAAATTCAGGTACAGGATTCCGTCGGTCCGGCCGAGCTTCTGAGAAACCTTCATTTCCTCCACGCCAACCCCAACATTCGCGACCGCCTCCAAGTCGAAGTCGCACCCGTACCTCAGGTCCTCCGCCTGGAATATAGCTCCCGCCTCATCCTTGGATGTCGCCCCCGCCAGCGTCTTCTTCAGGACCAATTTCCCCTTCTCCCACTCGATAGTCACGTTCCGCGAGGCTACCGGCGGGAACAGTTTCAGGAACCTGTCGAAGTTCTCCCTGGTGGCGAAGTCGAAGCGGTATCCTTCCTTGAGCTCGATCGCCTTCATCATCTTCTCAAAGATGGCTGCCAGGGCCGCCTCCTTGGCCTTCCCGAAGGCCGTCGCCAAATATGTATCTCGGAAGTGGGCGATCGTCCATCTGAGCATCGGGAGGTCGCCGGCGGCCTCCAACTCCCCGATGCGCTTCCATGTCTCCTCGGCCGCAGCTTCTATCGGATCCTTCGCAGCGGATTCCAGGAACCCCTTCAACCAATCCGCCTCCCGTCCCGCCGCCTCGCCGTCCTTCAGCTTATCCGCTCGTCTGGCCAGCCCGGGAAGGACGGCCTCGGCCTTGTCCGGAGGCACCTCCGTGAAACTGAGGAAAAGGCGTATCAGCTGGCCCTTGGCGTCGTCCGGAATCCCCAGGTTCGCCAGCCTCGATTTAACGTCGCCGGCCAGCCGGTCCAGCAACAGGGGGAGCTTAACCGTCGAGCTTTCCAGCATGATCGTCTCGCCCGTCACGTCGCGGACCTTGTACTTGCCGCTTTTCCCGACGATATATTTATCGCCGGAGTCCGTCCTGAGTTCGAACCACGCCTGGTCGTTGATCTTCGCCAGTCCCTCTTTCATCGCCGACTTCGCCGCGTCGAGCCATTCAGCGCCTATAGCGTCGGACGCTATCTCGGCCGCTTTCCCGGCAAGGATCGGATCCGCCTTCGCCGCCTCGACCAGGCCCCGCGCCGCATCCGCGTTCCGTTTCCGGAAGGCATCCAACAGGTCTTTCCTGTATCTGGCGTAAGCCGCTCTGGCGATGGCCTTCTCATCGCTTACAGGCGCCTGCATCGGCCGGGATTCGGGCGGCGCCCCAGCATCTCCGCCGCCAGTCTTCCCGCCATTCCCGGCCGCAGTCAGAGTACCCGCAGACCCGGTCGCCACAGAGACGTCCGCAGGTTTTGGGATCCGAAGTTCAATATCCTTGAACGCCACATGCGATCCCTCGGCGCCGTTCGAATAAAGGGCAAGAAACCCGGGCTTGAGATTCGGCACGCTCGCCTCCAGGATCTTCGTTCCCTCGACTTCCATTGTTATCGAACCGCCGACTACCCTGATCAAAAACCGCTGCCATTTGCCGGGCGGCAGTTTTCCGCTCCCGGACCTCGCTATCTTCTCGCCTCCGTTCCACATGTGCACGTCGCCGTCGTTGTGGAACGTGAACCTGATCCCCTTGCCCCTCGATTTGTCCGGACGCCCAAGCGAAATGCCGCCTTGGCCGGACGGAAACCGCCCCTTTATGTTGACTTTTCCGCGGAATTCAAATTCCCCCGCCTCAACCCGCCTATGGATTTCGCCTGCTCCAATGAGTTCCAGGCATCCGTCTTGTACCTTTACGACTTCATCTTCGACCAAGATCCATCCCGACACATCCTTGCCATTGAAAAGGCTTATCCAATCGCCGTCGAATACCGGGGTGCCGGTGACCGGAACGCCAGCATCAGAAGGATGAGGCGATGGGGGATTCACTGGCGCCTGAGACGAGGATATTGCTGGGGCCGATGAGGAAGTGGCGGCCGGCATCGGCGAGCCGGTATTTGCCTCCGATTGGCCAATAGGCGCTTGCGCCGCGCCGCGTACATTATTATCGCGCACATTAGGGATCGAGGATGACTCCCCAGTGCTTGCCGCTGCCGCGGCCGAACCGCTGCCCGCATCCCTCTTTTGAGCGGGAGCAGCGGTATCGGAGGGCGCATCTGCTCCCTTTTGCGGGGCGCCTCTTACCTTGCTGCCAACAGCCGGGGATTTTCCGGCGACCGTCGTCGGCTTCCCGCTGCCGGCAAGCATGATGGCGCCACCCGCCGCCACCACTGCCAGCATCGTTCCGGCCGCGATACCCAGCGGCACAACCCACTGGTGGCGGGGCCGTTCCGGTTGCGCCTCGGCGATCGCCCCGCTGCGCGATTGCTGGGTTGCGGACGTAACGGTAGGAGGCGCGACGTGCGCCGAACTGCCAAGCGGCCGGGGGAACTCGGAGACGATCTGTCCTTTGGCAACTGCCGACTGCCCGGCGTTCCCAGCTCGCGAAGGAATGGGCGTGTGCCTGCTGGTTGGAGAAACTGCAGGGACAGGCCGGTAAGCCGCCGTGGGTATCCTTTGCGCGCCGGTCGGCGGCC
>CALKMO010000072.1 GCA_937991785.1 uncultured bacterium
CGCGCCGGGAGGACGGAGGTATCGGCCTTTTACGTCGGCCGCATAATGCTTGAGCGCTTATTCTGTCCCATCCGCCATCTATTCCGTCTCCTGAAAGGCATCCTGCGGCAGGACATGGAAGAAAACCGGGGATGATTCAGGTCCCGAAGACCTTGACCTTGCAGCCCCAACGCACCGGCCAGGCGTGGGCATAACCCACGCAGGGCCGCCGGGCCAGAACCTTGAACCCGGCCGCCTTGACTTCATCAAGATCGCGAACAGTCCTGTCTATCACAGCGCCGACGCAGCCCAGCGCCCTGTATATGCCTGCGGTCACCTCTCCGTCCGAATCCCATCCTGCGCCCGAAAGCAGGCGCGGCGAGGGGCGGCGAACGGTCAAGTCGGACTTTCCTCCTCTTGTGCCAACAATTAATCGGGGCTTGTATTCGAGGCGGGGGTTGCGTAGGGTTTCTTGCCCCCGATGGGCGGCGGCGCAAGACGGCGAGGGGGGCGGGGAGAGAGGGGGCGAGAAACCGTACCGGTCGAGGACGTTATGGCGGCTCTTGGAGAGATGCGGAGATGATCCGGGCCGAGGGCATAACGAAACGTTTCGGCGAGTTCACGGCCGTCTCGGATGCGTCGTTCGAGGTCGGGGAGGGCGAGGTCGTAGGGTTCCTCGGCGTCAACGGCGCCGGCAAGACGACGACGCTGCGCGTGCTGATCGGGTTCTACCCGGCGACGTCCGGGCGGGCGATCGTGGCCGGCTTCGACATCGCCGCCGAATCGCTTAAGGCCAGGCGCCACATCGGCTACATGCCCGAGACGACGCCGATGTACGGGGAGATGCGGGTCAGCGAATATCTGAACTTCCGGGCCTCGATAAAAGGAATCGAACGGAAGCGCCGGGGGGCCGAGGTGGACAGGGTGGTGGAGCGAGCCGGGCTGAAGGAGGTGCGGGGCCAGGTGATCCGCACAGTCTCGCGGGGATACCGCCAGCGCATCGGGCTGGCCGACGCGCTCCTGGGATCGCCCAAAGTCCTGATACTTGACGAACCGACATCCGGCCTGGATCCATTGCAGCGGATGCAGGTCAGGCAGATACTGCGCGAGGAGCGGCACGGGCGGACTGTCCTGCTCTCGACGCACATCCTGTCGGAGGCGGAGGCGGCGTGCGACAGGATAATAATAATCCGCAGAGGGAGGATAGTTCCGGAGGCGGAGGTTGAGGCGCTGCGCGCGGTCGGGATGATCAGTGTGGCGGTCAAGACCGGGGATCTGGCCGCGGCCAGGGCGCTGCTTCGCGCGGTGCCAGGCGTCGCAGAAGTCAGGGGCGGGGATGTCGGGACCGGCGACCGGACGCAGCGTTCCGACGGAGGCGCTGGGACGGCGGTCCTGGAGGCGATTCCATCCGACAGGAACGCCGACCTGCGGGAGGCGGTTTTCCGGACTTTCGCCGAGCGCTCGATCCCCTTGCTCGAACTGCGCAGGACGGAGAGAAGCCTGGAGGAGATATTCGGCATACTGACGCTGCGGTCGGCCGACGAGGATAAGAGCGGGTAATTGCCGCGACGCGGCGGTCGGCGCATGGCCCGGCGCCCGGGGCCCGCGATGATGCCGGGCGGCGGACGGACCGGGCTGGCGACGGACGAGGGGGAAGCGGAGCCGTGAGGAACGCGACGGCGATCGCGCGAAGGGAGCTGGGGGCGCTGCTTTTGTCGCCGGCATCCTACGTGACCGGTGCGGCGTTCCTGTTCCTGGCCGGTTCGCGGTTCGCGTTCGACTTCGTGCGGACGCGCCAGGCCGAGATAAGGCCCCTGGCGACGATCTGCTACTGGCTGCCGATTTTCCTCGCGCCGCTGATCACCATGCGGATGCTGGCGGAGGAGAAGCGGGCGGGGACCTTCGAGGTCATGGTGTCCGCGCCGGTGACCGACGCGGAAGTCGTGATCGGCAAGTTCCTGGGGGCGCTGGGATTTTACGCGGCGCTGCTGCTGCCTACCCTGTCCTGTGTGGCGGCCCTGGCGCATTATTCCGAAGGTCCGCTGGACGCCGGGCTCATCGCCGCCGGGTACGCGGGCATCCTTCTGGCCGGCGGCCTTTACCTGTCGCTCGGCCTTCTGGCATCTTCGCTGACCGAAAGCTCCATCCTGGCGGCTTTTCTAGGCTTCATCTTCTGTTTTGTTCCTCTGTCGTTCGACATGCTGAACGGGCTGCCGGAGGTCAGGGCCGATCCGATACTGAGCGATATCGTATCTTACCTTTCGCTCTGGACGCATTACCGGTCTTTCATAAGGGGGGCGATAGACACTCGGGACATATGTTACTTCGCCAGCATGACGGCGCTGGGGCTGTACCTTGCGATCAAGGCGGTGGAGTCGAGGCGATGGCTGTGAGCCGGTCGGACTATGGCGGGCGGCCGGACGGGAGGCCGCGGCTTGGATCGGGAGGCGCCGCGGGAGCCGCGGCCGGAGATTCCGGCCGCCGGAAGCGCCCGGCACGCAGGCCGCTGCTTCCGGTCACGATAGCCGGCTGCGGCTGCCTCGCCGCCGCGTTCGTGGCGATGCTGGCAAAGGGGGCGATATGGAACTGGGCCGTCGGGGCGCCTTTCGCCGCTGCCATCCTGTTCACGGCAGTAGGCATAGCGCTTGATTGGGAAGATTTCAAAAGATCGCTGAGCAGCCGCCGGATGCTGGCCCCGTTTATGGTGCTCGCCAACGCCCTGCTGGCCGCGGCGATGGTCGGCCTGGCGGGGTATTTCTTCGGCGCCAGGCATTTCGCCCTGATAGACCTTACGCGGATGAAGGAACTGACGCTGTCTGCGCGGAGCGCCGGGCTGCTGGCGCGTCTGAGGGACATCGAGCCGGTCGAGATCATACTGGTAAAGGGACCCGATATGCCGGGAGGGTCGCGCGAGGCGCACCTGGACAGGGTAAGGCGCTTGATGGAAGTCTACGAAGCGGAGACGGCAAGGGCGGCGCCTGGCAAACTTTCGTTCAGGATGCTCGACGTGATCAGGGAGCCGGCTGCGGCGAAGGAGCTGCTAGCCAGACTGGACCTGTCCGATAATCCGGAGGAAATATACGATGGCTTGGTATTCCTGTCGGGCGATCGAAAGAGGTACGTCCGCGCCGGAACCATGTACGGACCGGGCGCTTACGGGACCGACGGCAGGCCGCGAAGCAACGTCTTCCGCGGAGAGGACGCCGTAAGTTCCGCGCTCGCTGCCCTTATTCAAGGCGACAGGCGCGTGGTCTACTCGGTCGTAGGGCATGGAGAAAGGACCTCCGATGGCGGTCCGCGGGGCAACAAGGCGCTGATCGGGCTTCTGGAGCGCCGCAATTTCGAGGTCCGGCAGATACAGCTTGCGGAAAGGACCGGCATTCCCGATGACGCCTCCATGGTGCTTGTGCACGGCCCGAAGAGCGCGTGGCTGCCGGAGGAAGTCGGCAGGCTGGAATCCTACCTGGACGGCGGGGGCAAGGCGCTGATACTGCTGGATCCGCTGGCGCCCGGGGAGGCGGAGTCGGCATCGGGGCTGGAGGGGTTGTTGGCGGAGTACGGCCTGGCGGTACGGCGCGATCTGAGAACCATAGCGTTCCACAGGACGATGACAGGGCGCGCGAAGGTATCTCTCAGGATACCCGCCAAGCCCCTGCCCGGCGCATCGCCGATAGCCGACGCGATGGCGAAGGCGCGTAGCTTATGCGCCCTGGACGGCGCGTGCGCGCTGGACAAAATCCCTGCGCCGAAACGCGCGGGGTATGAGGTCAGGCCGATATTGCTGAGCCCTCCATATGAGACAGAGGAGTTCCTGACGTGGGCCGAGTCGGAACCTGTGGAGCGCGGGGAACCGTCCTTCGAGGAGAATAAGGACATGAAAGGTCCGGTGATGCTCGCGGCCGAAATAACAGGCGCCCCTGCGGAGAATGCCGGCGCGTCCGGAGGCGGCAGACCGAAAGCTCATATCATCGTTACCGCCGATTCCGACATGGCGGCCGATTCGCTGCTGGAGCCCTTCCGCGGCAACCGCGACCTGGTGCTGGCGGCCGTCCAAGCGTTGCACGGCGGCGAGAAGGCGCTCGGTATCGAGCCGCGGCCGATGGACTCGCGGGACGCCCGAGTAGAGGAGAAAGACCTGCGCGGCCTGCTCGTCCTTTTCGCGGTGGCCCTGCCGGGCCTGGCGCTGGCCGCCGGAGCGGTCGTCTGGTACGCCCGGAGGAGGTGACGGAGCGATCGTCCGCCGCCCCTCGCCGCGCCCTCTCCCCGCGGGGGAAGGGGACGTTCGCTGAAACGGCGCCGCGTCGCGGCCGAGCCGCGCCTCCCACCGGGCAATTACGCGGGGGGAAAGCCGGGATTCGCAAGATGCACGCTCGATACACGGCAATCGCATTCCTGATAGTAGCCGCGGCAGCCGTGGCGCTGTACTTCGACCTTCGCCGTCCCAGAGAAAAGAAGATGGGGATGATCTTCCGACCGCCGTCCGGTCCAGGCGCGTCGGAGGCGGTGACGCGGATTGAGATAAGCCGTCCGGCCGCAGATGCCAGCGCCGGAGTCGGAGTTGGCGGCAGAGGCGGAGGGCGCGAGGAGATCGTGCTGATCCGAACGGCCCGAGGAGAGTGGCGCCTCGAAAAACCGATCGCCGACGACGCCGAAAAAGAAGCCGTCGGATGGGCGCTGGCTCGCATCGAAAGCGCATTCGCCACCGAGATACTTCGCGGCGAAACACCCTCCAAGTACGGTCTTGGGAAGGAAGATGCGGTCAGGGTGAGATTGTTGCCCGAATCCGCCGGCTACCCGCCCTTCTTGATAGGCGTGAAGGGCGCGGCGCGCAATTCGAGATACGTAATGATCGAGGGCGGCGGCGAAATATTCGTGGCCGGCGAGGACCTCGCCTTGCCGTTCATGGCTCCGGTTGAGCACTACAGGGCCAGGCGGCTTATGGGACCGCCGCCGGACGGCGGGATTGAAGGGATAGAGAGGGTGGACGTCAAGAGCGGGGAGGAGGCTTGGTCGCTGGTCCGCACCGGGCCGGGCTGGAAAGTTGAAAGATACGGGGCCGAGATCGAAGGAGACGCTGAGCGGATCTCGACGTTTTTACGGGCGCTTTATGATCTCGTCGCGGCGAAATTTTCGCCGGAGCCTCCCCCCGAAGCCGTCCGGCCGGCGCTGGCCGTGGCTGTGAAGGCGAAAGAAAAGGTGCGCGAAGTGAAATTGTGCGAGGGGTTCGCGACGGCCTTGGTTTCGGGACGGCCGGGGGCGATGGAATTGGCCTGCAGGCCCGCCGCGATCCTGCTGGGTCCGGCGGATGACCTGTGCGATCGCTCGGTCTTCCGACGCTCGCCGAAAGAGGCGGTCGCAATCGAACGGCGCGGCGCCGATGGGAAGGTCGCATTCAGATTGGAGAAGCATGACACAAGGACCTGGCGGCTGGCCGAGGGAGGGACTTTCGATGCGGGCGGCGAGGAGGTCGAGGTTTTTCTTGACATGCTGGCCCGGCTTAAAGTAGTGTCTTGGCCCTTTATCCGGCGGCCGGGCGAATTCCGCGGCGGGTCGGAAGGGCGTTTGACTATTCGCTTCGCCGCTGGAACGGGAGTCAAGGAAACGGAGGAATCCATCGAGCTGCTGGGAGATTCCTCTGGCGGTCCCGGATGGATCCGTAAAGATGCGGGGCCGGTACTGGACGTAGGCGGCAGCCTGTCCGCGATCAGTGAATGGCGCGCCTTGGATTTTCATCCGAGGCGCGTATTCGAGGGGGGAAACGCAACCGATATCCGCTCGATTGAAGTCAGGAGGGGGGCCAGCGGGCCGGTCTCCTGGCGGGCGGTCAGACGGGATGACGGCGCCAGTTGGTCGGCGGTAAAGCTTCCACCGGGATGGGAGTTGGATCCGGACGGGTGCGAAAAGTACGCCGCGACGCTGGCCGCGCTGAGGGCCAAAAAGATCCTTGGCGCGCGGCACAGGCGAAGCGATCCGGCTCCTATCGGCGCAGGACAGGTGCCGGCGACCAGATACGGAGAGGTTGATC
>CALKMO010000073.1 GCA_937991785.1 uncultured bacterium
CCTGCCTACGAACCTGTCCGGCAAACCTCCGTTCGGGCCGGCCGACCCGGCGATGCTAAGGTACGATCCGATCCTGAGCGGGAAGAGGTGGCGCTTGCTTAATGACCTTTTGCGTGCGGCGATATTGGACGCGCACAGGGAACTGCAGGATGCATGGCGGGCCGTATCCGTCGCCGGCTTGCCGGAGGACTTGATCGAGCACATAGGGAAACCTCCGGTCTCTGAGAAGGAGCTGTCCGAACTGGCGGCGCGCAAACCATCGCCGGATTTGCGGACAAAGCTGCGCGCGGAATGGACGGCAGCTTCCATGGCCAAGTACGCCGCCGTCAGGAGAGAGGCTGAACGACGGAGAGGATTGAGATGAATGAGGAGAAGGGAACATCGGCCCAGACGTCTGAACCTGAAGCGGTCCGCGGAGGATCGGACTGGGATGGTGTCGTCCTGAGCGAAGTCGTCGTCCGATACGGCGACGTAACTGCGCTGGATCGAGTTTCCCTGAGCGTTAAGAAGGGCGAGATGTTCCTCCTATTGGGGCCATCTGGCTGCGGAAAGAGCACCTTGTTGCGCGTGGTAGCCGGTTTTGTTCCCGCGGAGTATGGCTCCATTTCGATAGGCGGCAGGAAGGTGAACGACGTGCCTCCGCACCTGCGCGACACCGGCATGGTATTTCAGAATTATGCCCTGTTCCCGCACCTTACGGCGGCTGAAAATGTGGCTTTTGGCCTGCGTGCCAGACGGATCCCGAAGGTCGAAGCCGCCTCCCGCGTAGAGGAGGCGCTGCGGACGGTCGGGCTGGAAGGGCTTGGCGGCCGGCGGCCCGGCGAACTCTCCGGCGGCCAGCAGCAGCGCGTGGCGCTGGCACGCGCCCTGGCCATACGCCCTTGCGTCTTGCTGCTCGACGAGCCGTTGTCCAACCTCGACGCACGCCTGCGGACGGAAATGCGCGAGGAGATCCGACACATACATCGCTCCACCGGCATCACCACCATTTACGTGACGCACGATCAAAGCGAGGCCATGGCGCTGGCCGACCGCATCGCGGTTATGAACTGCGGCCGCGCGATAGCCGTCGGGACGCCCGAGGATCTGTACTACGATCCGCCGAACCGCTTCGCGGCGGCCTTTCTGGGTGATATGAACGCGATCGAGGGGCGGATTGTCGGCGAAGGAACCGTCGAGACGCCGTTCGGAACGGTGCGCGGCGCGAGATTACACGGTCCGTCGAAAGAACGCTCCGGCGAGCGCATAAAGTTATTTTGCCGACCGGAGGGCGTCCGGCTGCTGCCGCCGGACGCGCCGACCCCTACGGAAGACGATGCGATCCAAACGAAAGGCATGGTGATAGCCCGCGCGTTCCAGGGCGACCACTGCGTATTTTCCATCCGCATCGTCACCGGGGAGGTCTGGACGGTCACGGCGCTAGGACCGCGAGGAATCCGTTTCGGCGAGATGGATACAGTGGCTTGCCGCGTCGAGGCGGAGGATCTGGCCGAACTGCGTGGAGGTTGAACCCTTCCGCAGCCCCGATTATCCGGATGGATCCCCTGCCGGCGCGGACCGGGCGGGGGGGGTGCGCCTCAGGGTTCGCAATGCCGAACCCGGAGGAGATGTCGAAGCCTGCGCAGTCTCGCCGTCCCCAGAGACTGCACGAGCGGCATCTCCCTGCGGTATGTTCGCCGGCAGGACTAAGCTGCTTCCCGCTCCTGAATACACGAAACCTGCGAACGGTCTACGGCCGCGGAAACTCGTGCGGCGCACTCTCACTCAGCCGGCGCGCCCTGGGCCGTAGCCGCAGCCGCCGCTGCCGCCTGCGGAGACCACAGGTCCAAAGACGCAAGCTTTTCGTAGAGCTTCCATCTCAAGTTTACGTCCTGCTGGGCCAACTCCAGAAGCCTGGCCGCGGTATCCGGATCAGTCTGCTGAAGCGCCTTGAAACGCACCTGGTCGTAAGCGTAATCCTTGAACGGAATCGAAGGCGGCTTGCTGTCGAGCTGCAGGGGGTTTTTGCCCTGTTCTATAAGTCTCGGGTCGAAGCGGCATAGGATCCAGTGCCCGCAGGCCACAGCCTTTTTCTGCTCCTCCAGGCCAAGCCTGAGCGGCACGCCGTCCTTCACCTTAGCGCCTACACCCACCCCGTGCGCGATGCAGTGAGCGTATGCGATTATCAGCGACGGGCCTCCGTACGACTCGGCCTCCAGGAACGCCTTGACGGCCTGCGCGTCGTTGGCCCCGACGGCGATGCGCGCCACGTAGATGTTTCCGTAGGTCATGGCGATCATCGCCAAGTCTTTTTTCGGGAGCGGCTTTCCGGCAGCGGCGAACTTGGCGATCGCGCCGCGCGGGGTCGCCTTGGACATCTGGCCGCCCGTGTTCGAATAGACCTCGGTGTCCAGTACCAGCGCATTGACGTTGCGGCCGGAAGCCAAGACGTGGTCTAGCCCGCCGTAACCGATATCATAGGCCCAGCCGTCGCCGCCGAGGATCCATACCGATTTATTGACCAGGTAATCGGCCAGCGCGAACAGACGCTTGCAGTCAGGGTCGTTGCACGCGCCGACTATTTTCTTCAGTTCGGCTACGCGCTCGCGCTGCCTATCTATGTCTTCCTGCGTGACCTGCGGAGCCTTCTTTATCTCCTCGACCAGTACGCCCTTGTCCCGCAGGCACGCGCATCTCCCCATCAGCTCGGTAGCGAACTCCTTGAATTTGTCGCACGTCAGGCGCATGCCGAGGCCGAATTCAGCGGCGTCTTCGAACAGGGAGTTGTTCCACGTTGGCCCCCGGCCGTGCTCGTCCACGCAGTACGGCGTAGTCGGCAGATTGCCGCCGTAGATTGAGGAGCAGCCTGTGGCGTTGCCGATGATGGCCCTGTCGCCGAACAGTTGAGTGAGCAGTTTGACGTACGGCGTCTCCCCGCAGCCGGCGCACGCGCCGGAGTACTCGAACAGCGGCGTCCTGAGCTGCGAACCGCGGACGGTCGAGGCGGGGAAGAGTTTGTGGTCCGCCGCCGGGAGTTTCAGGAAGAACGCGTAGTTCTCGCGCTCCTGCTCGCGCAGCGGCATCTGCGGCATGAGGTTTATCGCCTTCTCGCCTGTCGGCTGTCCCTTGTCGTCCTTTCTGTTGACTGGGCACGACTGGACGCATACGCCGCAACCGGTGCAGTCCTCCGGAGCATTCTGGACCGTGAACTTAAGCCCCTTGAGCTGCTTGCCGCGGGCGTCGGCCGACTTGAAAGCCGGCGGGGCGCCATCGAGATGCTTGGCCTCGTAGAACTTGATGCGTATAGCCGCGTGCGGGCAGACCAGAGAGCATCTGCCGCACTGGATGCAGGCGTCAGGATCCCAGACGGGAATCTCGAGCGCGATGTTGCGCTTCTCCCATTTGCTGGTGGCCGTCGGGAAGGTGCCGTCGCAGGGGAAGGCGGACACGGGCAACTTCGCCCCATCGCCCCTTATGATTGCCGCCGTCACGTTTCGAACGAATTCGGGCGCCTCAGGAGGCACCGCCGGCGGTCTCTTCCGAGTGGACGTCACCTTTTGCGGCACCTTGACTTGGTGCAGATGGGCCAGGGTCTCGTCCACAGCCTTCCAGTTCTTTTCGACTACTTCCCGCCCCTTCTTGCCGTAGGTCTTTTCTATCGCCTTCTTGATTTTCGCTATGGCCTCGTCCTTGGGGAGCACGCCGGATATCGCGAAGAAGCACACCTGCATGATTGTGTTTATTATGACTCCCATGCCTGTCTTCTGCGCGACGGCATAAGCATCAATTACCCAGAATTTCAACTTCTTCTCTATGATATCCTTCTGCACCTCCATCGGCAGATGATCCCAGACCTCGTCCGGGCCATAAGGGCTGTTTAGCAGGAACGTGGCGCCTTCGGCCGCGTTGGCCAGGATATCGTATTTCTCCAACATGAAGAACTGGTGGCAGGCTATGAAATTGGCTTTCTCTATCAGATAGCTGGACCGTATCTCCCTGGGCCCGAACCTAAGGTGGCTGCAAGTTACGGCTCCAGCCTTCTTGGAGTCGTAAACGAAATAGCCTTGCGCGAAGTTGTCGGTCTCCTCGCCGATTATCTTGATCGAGTTCTTATTGGCGCTGACCGTGCCGTCCGAACCCAGCCCGTAGAACATTCCGCGAAAGACTTCATCCGGTTCAGTTGAGAACGACGGATCGTACTCTATGCTCGTATGCGTCACGTCGTCGTTTATGCCGACCGTAAAATGATTTTTTGGTTTCTCGGCCTTCAGCAGATCGAAGACGCCCTTGGCCATTGCCGGGTTGAATTCGGCGGACCCCAGCCCGTAACGGCCGCCTACTATCTTCGGGTATTTCTTGAACGGTGCGTATCCTTCTCCCATCGCCTCGCCAACGGCGGTCCTCACGTCCTCATATATCGGTTCGCCTATGGCGCCCGATTCCTTGGTCCTATCCAGACATGCTATGTGGTGTACGGTCGGAGGCAGGGCGGATATGAACGCTTTGTTGTCCCAAGGTCGGAACAACCTTATCTTGACGACGCCTACCTTCTCGCCTTTCGCTGTCAGGTACTCGACCGTTTCATGAACGACCTCGGCTCCCGAACCCATTATCACGATTACGCGCTCGGCGTCGGGCGCCCCGACGTAATCGAACAGGCGGTACCGGCGGCCGACCAGTTTCGCGAACTTGTCCATGGTCTTCTGGACGATGCCCGGGCATGCCAGGTAGAACTTGTTGACCGTTTCGCGGCACGTGAAGTAGACGTCCGGATTCTGAGACGTCCCTCTTATAGTGGGTCTGTCCGGGGTCATGGCCCGTGCCCGGTGCGCCAAGACGAGATCCTCGTCTATCATCGCGCGCATGTCGTCGAATGAAAGCTGTTCGATCTTGCCCACCTCGTGCGAGGTGCGGAAGCCGTCGAAAAAGTGCAGGAAGGGAACGCGGGCCTCGAGCGTCGCGGCGTGGGCTATCATCGCCATGTCCATCGCTTCCTGGACGCTGCCCGATGCCAAGATCGCCCACCCGGTCGAACGCACCGCCATCACGTCGGAATGGTCGCCGAATATCGAGAGAGCATGTACGGCCAGCGCTCGGGCTGAGACGTGAAAGACGGTCGGCGTCAGCTCGCCCGCTATCTTGTACATGGTCGGGATCATCAGCATAAGGCCCTGCGAAGCCGTGAAGGTCGTGCACAAAGCGCCGGTCTGCAGGGCTCCGTGGACCGCAGCCGCCGCCCCGGCCTCGGACTGCATCTCCGTGACCGACGGCACTGTCCCCCATATGTTCTTCTCTCCGCGCGCGGTCTTTTCGTCCGCCTCTTCGCCCATCGGAGACGATGGCGTTATCGGGTATATCGCTATGACTTCGCTGAGCGCGTGAGCAACATGCGCGACCGCGGAGTTGCCGTCAACGGTGACGATCTTTCTGGCCATTGCTTGCTCCTTTCGTTTCACCTAAGCTCGCTTTTGCCGGGGAGAGCTTTCCGGCCTTCCGTAAATTTCCCCAGGCGATCTTTCGGCTCGCCCCGCACGGGAATCGCCCGCCTGGTTCCGCGTCCGCCGCCAGCGCCAGCCGCGCGGTTTTGCCGGCGGAACGGTTCGGAGAGGGCGAGGCAACTTCCCGCGCCAGCTTGCGAACATCGCTTATACTAACGAATTCCATTGGCTGCGGAAGCGAAGATTTGGATGGAAAATAACCGAGGGGCGGTTCAAGCCCTTCCGTAGCGCGCGGAGAGGCGCAGCTTCCTGCCAAGCGCGGAAGGAGGCGAGCCGCCGGTCGGCAGCCATATTCTCGTGCCGTGCGCTCCTCCACGCTCTTTGAAAATGGCGGGGCCGTTTCAGAGTCACCGCGATCGCGCGCATCGCGTCCGCCCGCCGGCGGCCGATCCTTTCCCCGATCCAAAGGGCCGCTCGCAATGCTCCCCGTCTGTGGATGTGCCGGACCTTCGGATCGCCATGAAAATACGAGCCGGTTGCGATGTAAACTTGCGGGGCGTCAGTGCAGAGGAGACGCGGAAGAAAAAAGCGAGACGATAGAGCTCGTTTAATGTTTGGCGCTCTATAAAAACTTTTGGGGTAAAAATCGAAGGAAACGCCGAATTCGAGGCGCGCTCTCTATTAAGCGTTTGAGGTAAAGCCGCCCCGCTCGCGCAGAAGTCTCCCCATCGTCTGTAAACATTGCAACCGGCTCTGAAAATACGGCCGGTGCTTTGAAAACCGCCGCGGAATCCTTATACTGTGGTCCTCATGGAGATACTTAAGGGCATTCCCGTCTCTCCGGGCCTGTTTATAGGAGAGGCGTTCGTTCTTGAAGGCGAAGAGGCGCGCATACCCGAGCGGTTCGTCTTAAGCGAGCTGGTGGAGGGAGAGGTTGCGCGTTTCGAGAAGGCGCTTGCCGCCGTTCGCGAGGAGATGGCCGCGCTGGCCGACCGCGTCCGCGCGGAGACCGGCGAGGGCGTCGCCGGCATCCTCGTTTTTGCCATCTCCGTGCTCGACGATCCAAAGCTTTCCGGCGAGATAATCTCGCACATCCGCCGGGACAGGAACACGGCCGAATTCGCCGCCAGCCGCGTGCTGCGGGGGCGGGCGAGGATATTAAAGAACATCCCGCATACGCTGCTAAGCCAACGGGCTTCCGACATAATGGATTTGGAGCGCAGGCTGCTGAGGGCCCTTTTGGGCGCCAAGCGCGAGACCCTGAGCCACTTGGATCGTCCGGTCGTAGTCGTGGCGCACGACCTGGGCCCCGCGCAAACGGTCAGCATGGACCACGGGAAGGTAAGGGCGTTCGCCCTGGACGTCGGCGGCAAGACCAGCCACACGGCGATCCTCGCCCGCGCCTACCGCATCCCGGCCGTGGTGGGGCTCGGCACCATATCCACGGACGTTTGCGGCGGCGATACGATAATCGTGGACGGGACGCGCGGCATCGTAGTGGTCCGCCCGGACGAAAAGACGCTGGCGCGCTACAGGAAACTTGATGCGGAGCAGACGGATTTTTCCGTCCTCATCCGCCGCGAGAGAGGCATGCCGGCCGTAACGAAAGACGGCGCGGCCGTGCGCGTTATGGCGAACATTGAGTTCCCCGAGGAGGTACAGACGGCCATAGAATACGGGGCCGAGGGGATCGGCCTTTTCAGGACGGAATTCCTATACTTAAGGTCTGGGATATTGCCCTCCGAGTGGGACCATTTCGAGACCTACCGCAAATCCCTGTCCATGCTAGGCGATCGGCCGCTGGTCATCCGTACCCTCGATCTCGGAGCAGATAAGATGCTGCCGGCCCAGGAAAGGCACGAGCGCAACCCGGTCCTCGGCCTTCGCTCAATAAGGCTCTCGATGAAGTATCCCGAGCCGTTTCGGACGCAGGTCAGGGCCGTAGTGCGAGCCTCTGCCCTGGGACGCGTGAAGATGCTCCTGCCGATGGTCAGCAACATGGACGAGCTGCGATGGGCGCGAAGCGTAGCGGCTGAGATCATGCAGGACCTCGATCGCGAGGGGATGGCGTTCGACAGAAATCTCGATGTGGGGATCATGATCGAGATCCCGGCGGCAGCCGTGCATGTCGAGTCTTTCGCAAAGCTATCTGACTTCTTTTCGATAGGCACCAATGACCTCATCCAGTACGCCCTGGCAGTGGACAGGACCGATGAGGTGCTGGCGGGGTTGTATACCCCGGCCCACCCTTCAATCCTGAAGCTGATCAAAACCGCCATAGAAGGCGCGCGGCGAAAAAGCAAGCCAGTAGCGATGTGCGGCGAGATGGCCGGAGACATCCTCTTCACTATCCCCCTGCTAGGGATGGGACTTGCTGAATTCAGCGTAGCGCCGGCCGTGATAGGTGATGTAAAAAGGATCATTCGCTCGGTCAAGCTATCGGATTGCAAGGAGGTTGCCGAGGCCGCCTTGGCGATGGATGAATCGTCGGAAGTGCTTGGCCTCTTGAGGTCTATGCTGCGAAAACTCGTTCCGGGCGGGGACAGGCTCGGCGAGAGTGGATAGTCGGCTAGCGGGTCTCGGGATTTTTCCGCGGGGAAGCGCGGAAGGGACAGGAGGCACGCCGGTGTTGAGGTTCGGAGTCGTCGGGATCGGCGGTTACGCGGGCGCCTATATCAGAAGCCTCGACGCCTTGGAGAAGGAAGGCATCGCCCGGATGGCGGCGGCGGTCGTCAGGACGCCGTCAAAGTACCCCAAGGAAGCGGCGGCGCTCTCTGCCAAAGGCGTCCGCATATACCCGTCGTTGGAAGCCATGCTGGAGGGAGCGTGGAAAGAAATCGAAGCCGTCGGCCTGCCCACCGGCATCCAGGACCACATGCCGCAGACCGTCGCGGCGCTCCGGGTCGGCCTCCACGTCGTCGTTGAGAAACCGCCCGCGGCGGTAGTGCAAGACGTAAGGGCGATGATCCGGGCGCGGGATGCTAGCGGCAAACATGTAGCGGTGGGGTTCCAGTCGCAGTCTGGCCCCCTTATGAAGGGCCTGAAGAAATCCATCCTTGAGGGCCGCTTAGGCAGAATCCGCGAACTGGCCGCTTTCGGCCCGTGGGCGAGGCATCGCAACTATTACGTTAGAAACAAATGGGCCGGAAAGATCAAAGCGGACGGCCGCTGGGCTCTGGACGGCCCCATGATGAACGCTCTTGCCCACTACCTGATGGACCTGCTCTACCTGGCCGGCTCCGAGATGTATTCGGCGGCCGTCCCGGAGGAAGTTACGGCCGAGTGCTACCATGCGCGGGATATAGAAACCGAGGACCTGACTACGCTCAAGGCCAGGACCGCCGACGGCATCCTAATCTACTTCGCCGGAACCCACTGCTGGACGTCCAACAAACCGGTTCGGATCGAGGTAACCGGCGAGAAGGGGACGGTTATCTGCAACCCAGCCTCGAAAACCGAGGTGCGGTACGCTGATGGAAGGGTCGAAACGCTGAAGGAATCCGGCAACGACGTCCTGGAAATGTTCAGGAACGCGGCGGCTGTATTTTCAGGGCGTGAAGCGCAAATAAACTGCCCGCTGGAGATGGCCGCCGCGCACACGATAACGGCCGACTGCGCATACCTATCCTCAGGCGGGTTCCGCGCCGTGCCGCGGGATCAGGTATACGAAGAGACGGACGAGAAGGGCGAGGTTTGGACGCGGATCCACGGCATAGAAGATTGGTTGGAGCGCGCCTTCAGGGAAAGGAAGCTCCTGTCCGAAACAGGCGTTCCTTGGGCAATCCCAGGTCGGCCGTATAAAACATCGAATCTTAGGGACTTCGATCTGCCATAGGGTTTCAGGCGTACAGGTTTGCGCGTTCCCGGCGGATGATAAAAGTCCGCCGCCCGGCCGGGAAGCTCCACGCGGCGGCGAGAAGGTCCACAGGTTGCCGCCAAAATTCAAATGCGGATACAGTGCGGCAAGCGCGCAAAATAACTGTGAGGCATACATGCGTATCGCGCAACATGCCGACCGCCACAAGTCGGTTGTGATAGATATGCCGTGACGGAGGATCTTCCCGGTGGAGCCGGCGGATCTCTAGCCGCCGCCACGGCCGATATTCACCGCATGCCGAATTAGGCCCCTGCGATGCTTCAAGAAAAAGTCGGCGGATTTACTGAATGAAACCTGCCGAATGGCCGATAATAACTAGCGGGAAAGCGAACACGGATCGAACAATAAAGCCATACGGCAGACGGCCAATGTGCGGAACAGGCCGCACTTTCGGCAGGAACCGCGGCGTCGGTGGCAAGCGAGAATGCGCGCGCCGGGATATTAAGGCGGTTACGAAGGGGAATCGGACGGAGGACAGGCGCGGACGGGACCAGATGCGCAAGACCTGACTCCCTGGGCGCGTACGGGTAGTCGACGGGACCGCGATGCCCCGTCGGGAAAAGGAGCAAAGCGATGAACGGCATACGCGTGCTGCTGGTGGACAGGGATCCGAAACTCCTAGGCAACATGAAATACCTGCTCGAAAGATACGGATTCAGGGTCAAGGTGGCGGCGAGCAGCGACGAGGCGCTCGAACTTATTCAGGACAACATATTCGACGTTGCGCTGACAGGCATGTTGCCCTCCAGGGAAGAGAACCAGGATTCCTTCCGAAAGATGAGGCGGGCGATGCCAAACCTGCGCATCATAATACTGCCTCAGATACGGGAAGAAGATGCCGCAATGGTAGCCAGCGTGGCGGCCGCCGCCAGCTGAAGGTGCGCTCTGAGAACCCAAACCGCAACTGCCTAGCCGTCGGACAAGGTACCCAAAAACCGCGACCGCAATGATCTTGCTCAAAATGTCTGAAAAAAACAGCTCTATTGCATAGATGTAACGCGTTGCCAAGCAAGAAGTTATAAATGTGCGCGGCTTTGTTGCATAAAAGGCATAAGACCTTGCCAAACAAAAAGTTATAACGCAGGCTTACGGCAAGTGCTTTTTCGCTTAACTCATTGCTTCGAATAGAGTTATGGCGCGAATTACGCAACAAAGCCAATGTGCGCTGAACTGGTTGGGAAGCCAGTACCCAGATTTTGGAGAGTAATCAAGGGATTGAATCCTGTTTGGGAACCCGTATGTTTGATCGGAAAGCACCGCTATATCCATAACTCATTGTTATGTGCTGTGTTACAAGCATAGGGGACTAGTTCAAGGCATATATGCGATCTTGCGGCAAATACTTTTCCTCTTAACTCCTTTTTGCACATGGGCTTATAGCTCAAATTATGCAACAAAGCCCAAAAACGGCATGCGTTGTCTTGCGGCCTATCCGTATGGCCCCTCATGCGGCAAGGTCTTTTCGACGTTGCGGGAAGACTGCGATCCTTCATATCGGTAGTTGGGGGGCGCCGTCCTCTTCGCGGCAAGCGGCGCTGCCTCCCCCCGCCGGCGTGCGGCTGTCGATATAGGGCTTTGAAATCGGTCCGCTTACATCGAAAGGAAGTTGTCGTGCGGCCGGGGATGCGTAGTTTTTTAGAATTTGGTGATGTATAAGGCAGGTGCACGGCAGGCATCGCCGGAGAACGGAGGATCCGAAATGGCGAACGGGGTCAGGGTGCGTTTCGCACCGAGCCCGACGGGGGACATCCACATAGGAAACCTGAGGGCCGCGATACATAACTTTCTTTTTGCTAGGCACGAAGGCGGCAAATTTCTCCTGCGGATCGAGGACACCGACCGGGAACGCAACACTCCGCAGGCCATCGCCTCGCTGTTGGATTACATGGCGTGGATGGGCTTGGATTTCGATGAGCCGCCGGTATACCAGTCGAAGAACCTGGCGATTCATAAGGAGGCTGCCGAAAGGCTCCTGAAGTCCGGTCATGCCTACAGGTCCACGAAGGGGGCGGAGGGGAAGGGCGAGGCGATCATATTCCGGTTGAACTTCGACGTGTCGTATTCCGATATCGTCAAAGGTCCTCTTGCAAAGTCGGCCGCAGACCTGAAGGACTTCGTAATCCTGCGATCCGACGGAACGCCCACCTTCCATCTCGCCAACGTCGTGGATGACATCCGGATGGGCATAACGCATGTGATCCGCGGCGACGACCATGTGGAGAACACCTTTAAGCACGTGCCCCTGTTCCGCGCGCTCGGCGCCGAACCGCCCAGGTACGCCCACCTTCCGCAGATCGTCAACGAGAAAGGCAGGCCGCTTTCGAAGCGGGACGGGGACGTGAACGTGGGCGAATTTCGGGCCAAGGGCTACCTCCCCGACGCGCTGTTCAACGCGCTCGCCCTGTGCGGATGGTCGCCGGGCGACGACAGGGAAATAATGACCCGGGAAGAGATGATAGAGGCATTTTCGCTGGAGCGGGTCAGACCGTCGCCCGCCAGGTTTGATTACCGCAAGCTTGAATGGATAAACTCGCAATACATCGCGCGCATGCCGGCAGAGAGGCTGCGGAAGCTGTTGGACGCCGAGCTTGCCTCGGCGGGGCTGGATGCCGGCTGCCGCGACGATAATTGGTGGAAGATCCTGCTGGAACCTGTCAGACCCAGGCTGAAGACATTGAAAGACTTCGTCCCGCTGGTTCGGACTTTCTTCGAACAGCCTGAGACTTACGAGCCGAAAGATGTCAGGAAATATTTGGCCGAGGGGAACGGGCGGCGCTTCTTGGAGGACCTGCTGGGCGCGTTCGGCGCCGTGGCGGACTGGACGGCCCAATCAGCCGGCGAGGCGCTCCAGAAATACGCCGAGGGAAAGGGACTCAAGTTGGGCGAAGTCGCCCAGCCGCTCCGAGTCGCTTTGAACGGCCGAGCGGTAAGCCTCCCGATGGACGCGACGCTGTTCCTGATGGGGAAGGATGAGGTCCTGGCGCGTATAAGGCGGTGTCTCCAGCGTACCGCCGGGGCGTGAGTCCCCGCCTCAATGCTCCTGGAAGAACGTCGGCCTTCGGACAGTTACGGCGATCGCGCACTCGGCTCGGATGGAGAAAAACCATTCGGCATCCGCTGCGCGCGCCCGGCTTGGATGGCACCCCTGTGCGGGGAGGGGGAAACGCTACGGACGGGATGAAAATACTCCCGTCCCGCGCATGCCGTCGGCCTTGTAAAGAAATACGAGTGTGCCGTCGTAGAGGATCGAGGTCGAGCCATCCTTCGTCGCCGTAATGTAGACGGAAAGCGGGACGGCCTTTGTCTCCCCGTAGGTGTTTCGCTCCATCTCGGCAAATTCGCTGTAATCCTCCTCGCCCTCCTCTCCCGACTCGCCCTCTTTGAACCGTAGCGTGACGTTCCTTATCTTTATCGAAAGGGCGCTTCCCTTTTCGACCAGTCTTGCGCGCATCTTGTCGGTCCTAATCCTGGCCCTGCCGTCGGCCGTTCCGGCGAACTCGACGCCCCCGATGTTCACGGTAAGCTCGGCCCCGGAGAGCCGTTCGTCCCGGTTTGAATCGTACATGCCGCTTACGTCAAGTTTAAGGGCCAAGCGATCATTCTCTACCCTGTCGAAGCGGACCCTGAAAACGCCGGATTCCTCGACCGCGCTCCTTCCGGCCGCGCAGGTATCCGTCCGGGCGGACAGGAAAGCAAACGCGACAGTCGCAATGGCCGTCGCACATATAGCCCTCATGGAACCGCCCCTTTCCTCCGCTCCCTCCGCTGCCATGGACGCTTCGCCGATCCGCTCCCGATCCTCAGTCCCGGCCGCCCCTTGCAAGTCAACGTCCGAGGCATATGGGCCGACCTGCCCTGGCCGCACAACGTGCGCTTCGTCCATTCCTTATTTGTGTGATCCGAAGGCCGCCCATGGTTTACGTCCATGCGCGTTACGGGGAATTTTCCGCGTACAAGGACCGGCGCACGTAAGATCTCTGAGCCGGCCCGGTCAGGACGAGAGTTTGCCGCGGCCGTGGACTGGCGCGTCATATTTTACGGACCGCCGAGCCGTCGCCTTCGAATGTCAGGGGCACTCCGACCCGCAAGCGGCGCCGATCCGGCCTGCGAAGCCGCCACTCCATGACTTCCGCCGCCACCGTGCCCAGCGCGCGGCAGTCCGCCCTTATAGCCCACGCCGGGCCGTCGTAGGGCCGCCAGGTGGCTCCAACCCCAAGGAGCGTGCGGCCGGCTGAGGCGAAGCCTGCCATCAGCGCATGGGCTTGAGTTATGCCGTGGCAGACGACCGCATCGGGACTTTCCTCCACTGGCATCGCGGCCATCCGCCTTACGAACCCGTCCATCTCCTTGGCGTGCGCGAAATGGATCCACGCGTCGCGGACGGGAAGGCCGCACTGGTACATGGCGTCGCGGTAGGCGCTTAGCCTAAGCAGCGAATCCGGTTCAGGCCGGGACCGGGCGGCCTTGTACTTCTTCCATTCAGCGAGCGTCATGGTAGGTATCGGGGCCGGAATGTCTATAAGTTCGCCTATGAAGTGGATCTTGCGGCAACCGCGAGCGGCCAGCTCGCGCACCGAAGCCCTGTACGCCGCCACGGGATCGAAATAAACCTCGTCGGCCCTAAGCAGGAAATGCACGCTGGGAAAATCCGCCAACACGACGGGGATTCCAGTAGCGATCAGTCCGTCCAGCCAGTCCTGTTCGATTATGTTGATGGCGATGAAGCCGTCGTAGCGCGTGCGCAATATCTCTCCGAGATCCGGATGCCGCTGGTAGCTGGTCAGCGATTCGCCGATCATATCTACGGCCACCCCGCGGCTGCCGGCCGACCATATCCCGATCGTATTTCCGCCCTCTCCGGCCGTCTTCGGCCATCGGGGCTGAACGCCCTCCATGTCCCATGCCGCCAGCACCCCCATGGCGATCTCGGCGAAATAAGGCTCGTCGTTCGAATAGCATGGACCGACCGACCGTGGCCACAGCAAGGCCACGCGGAGGGCGCGGCCCGGCATGATCGGAGGGCGGCCGCGCTCGGCTACGTATGTCCCGCTGCCGCGCCTCTGGACCAGGAGCCCCTCGCGCGCGAGCTCGTTGAGCGCCCGCACGACCGTCTGCTGGCCGACGTTCATCAGTTTCGGCAGCTTCGTCACCGGCGGGAGCTTGCTGCCCGGCGGATACTCGCCGGAAACTATCTTTTCTCGGATGTATTTCGCGACGCGCGCCAGCTTGGTGATGCGCGAAGCCTCGTTCGTTGTGCCTTTTTTCCGTCTCATTGCGAAGCCGGCCCTCCCGCGTCTGATACATTGCGCCCATCGCCGCTATTTCCCCTACACGCCGCGACGCGCTTGCTCGGTATGGAGCATCGCTTTCCGGAAGCGACGCCGGCGCCAACCGTCCAGTACCCCAAGACACAAAGATCCCGCAGGTGCATGCGATCCTGCGGGAACCGTGCGCCACCAATAAAGCCGCCCGGTGAAGCCATACGCTCCGGAGCCTGAATCCCCTTCGGCAACTCAATGACCTACGCCGGAAGGTCCGGCGCGCTTACCGTCGAGCATTATCGGCGGCGGACCGGGAGCGCCAGCCCTTATCCAAGCCTCGATGGCCCGCATCTGTTCCTGTGTCAGCGCGGGGATTCCCATCGGCATTCCTATCGGCCTGCTCGATCCCCGGAGCATCCGCCACGGTTCGGCGACCCTCTGTCCGAAAGGAGGCGCGAAATCGCGAACGTTTTCCTCTCGTCGCAACAGAAGCCTCTCGATAAGTATAGGCGGCCGGCCGTGTCTGGGGGCGAGTATGTCCGCGCGCGTCCCGTCGGGCTGGAGGCTGCCCCTGAGAAGCCCCCCGTACGTAGAAAGGTCCAGGCGGCGCGCCGGGTAGCCGTAGGCGCCCACGTTGCCGACGCCTCCCTG
>CALKMO010000074.1 GCA_937991785.1 uncultured bacterium
GTATTCGCAACACCTTTGATCACCAGATCTGCCGCTTCGTGCCAGCCCAGATAGCGCAGCATCATCTCCGCCGAAAGAATGAGCGAGCCGGGATTCACGCGATCCTTACCCGCGAAACCGGGCGCCGTGCCGTGGGTCGCCTCGAACACGGCGGCCCGGTCGCCGATATTCGCGCCCGGTGCCATGCCGAGCCCGCCGACCTGGGCCGCGCAGGCGTCGGAGAGGTAGTCGCCGTTCAGATTTGGGGTGGCTATTACGCTGTATTCGCGGGGTCTCAGCAATATCTGCTGGAACATGTTGTCGGCGATGCGGTCGTTCAGCAATATCTTGCCCGGCGGGACCTTGCCGCCGAACTTCGCGTTTGTTTCCTCTTCAGTCACTATCGAGCCGCCGAATTCTCTGGCCGCCAGGGCGTATCCCCATTCGCGGAACGCGCCCTCGGTGTACTTCATTATGTTGCCCTTATGGACGAGCGTCACCGAGGGGCGTTTCCGCTCGGCGGCATACCTTATCGCGCGGCGCACGAGTCTCTCGGTACAGCGGCGGCTCATGGGCTTTACGCCGATCGCCGATCCGGCCCTTATCGCCTTGCCCTCGGGCTTCAGGACGCGATTCAGAAACGCCAGTACCAGCTTCGCCTCCTTCGATGCGGCGGGCCATTCGATGCCGGTGTAAACGTCTTCGGTGTTTTCCCGGAATATGACCACGTCCAGACCGGCCGGGTCCTTTACGGGCGAGGGCACCCCCTCGAACCACCGAACCGGCCGGACGCATGCGTACAGGTCCAGGACTTGCCTGAGCGTCACATTTATGCTGCGGAATCCGCCTCCGACCGGAGTTGTCAGCGGCCCCTTTATGGCGATGCCGTATTCCTTTATCGCCCTTACGGTATCGTCTGGCAGCCACACCTCCTCGCCGTAGACGCGGTTGGCCTTTTCGCCGGCGTATATCTCGAACCACTCAACCCGCCGCTTCCCCCCGTAGGCTTTCTTAACGGCCGCGTCGAAAACTCTGCGCGCGGCCCGCCATATATCAGGCCCAGTGCCATCGCCCTCTATGAAAGGCACCGCGGGGTTATCCGGCGTCCGGACGCTCCCGTCCTTAAGGTATTCGATCTTCCCGCCGTCCTTGGGCGGCGTAACTTTCTTGTACTTCGGCATGTTCCGCTCTTCCTCCTCAGCCTTATTCCCCGCAATCTGAAATTTCCAGCACGGGCCGTTCGCGTTTCCCGTTTCGAATGGGTGCCGGGCTGGGCGGGGGCCGCCGACCTTAGGTCGCCTGCGGTCACGGCTCGCGCCGGAAGAAAGCTCCTCCCGCCTTCCGCTCGAAGGTTTCCTTGGCCGTCGGCGGCGATTTCGCCTCGATCCTTTCCCTTATGGTTTCGATCTCCCTGACGAGCTGCTCCATCCTCTCTGCGTAATTTCCCGGGCCGGCCTCTCCGGCATCCTTTACGGCGCGTATCCTTTCGGCAAGGTCGAGCAGTGCGCGTGATGCCAGCTCCACTCGGCGGGCCGTGGCGGCCAGGTTCGCAGCGTCCTGGTCGGCGCCGGTCGGGGATTTCAGAAGCTCCCACGGTTTCAACATGATGCGGTACGTGGCCTCCTCCAGGTTTTCGGATGCCCGGCGAAGATTGGATAACATGCGGTTGACATCGGGCCTGTTTTCGTTCAGCAGGGACCTGAGCGTGGAAATCGTGTCGGTGAGATGTCCGGAGGATTCGCGCAAATCGGCCTGGAGTTTCGACAGTCCCGACATAGTTTCGCGCAGATCGCGGCGATTCTCGCGCACGATCGCGCCCAGTTCCTGGACGACGTCGCGGTTAGCCGCTTCGGCCAGCTCTCGGTACTCGCGCACCGCCATCTCAGCCTCGCCGATCCCCCTGCTCACGTCCCGCCGCAGCGACGCCAGCGTCTTGTCAACCTCGCCCAGCGTTTCGCGCGCCTTCGCCCCGACGCCGCTCACCTCGCGCCCGACCGTTTCCAAGTCCGCCTGCGCCTGTCCGGACAGCTCGTTTAACCGGACCCTGGCATCCTTCAGCAGGGCGAGCATCTCCGTGGAGACGCGCTTTATGTCGAGCGACGTCTCGCGGATGTTCGCGATGGTCTCGCGTATCAGGTTCTTCTCGTGCGGACCTATAACGTCGCGGAGCTCGGCCAAAAGGTCGCGGACGTCTTCCACCCCCTGCGCCAGGTTGCCGAGCAGATCGCCGGGTCTTCCGAGCAGCACCTCCCGTCCGGTCAGCGGCTTTCCGAATCCGGACGATATCTCGACGGATACATCGCCCATCAGAGTCGTCTTTATTTCCACGATGTCGTCCACCCTGTATCGCTCCGGATCGTCCTCCTCCAATACTTCCAGGGTCAACCTGATCATCGTCCTATTCTCTATCCGCTTCAACGCCTCTTCCACGCGCTTTTCCTCCGGAAGCGTCCTTATCTGTTGGAGCTCCTCGGACGTCAACGGGAGGGATCTGAGGTTGTTGGGCTTGACGGCCGGTTTGATTCGCGCGATCTCGAAAGGTTCCAGCCTGAGTATCTGTATCGTCTTGACCCGGCCGACCTCGTAGCCGTTCAGCCGAACGGGCGAGTCGGGACGGAGGGCCGTGACTTGAGTGAAGACTACCGTTATCTCCTTGCGGCCGCGCCAGAAGCGAGAGATGTTGCCGTACAGTAGCAGCATCAGCAGGAATAGGCCCGCGCAAAATGCAATCATCGCGCCTACTATCGCCTCGGCCTTCGTGTACTTGGTCCCGACGGCGGCCATGTTCTCTTAGCATCCTCCGGCACCCAGTTTTCGCCCGGTTCCCTCCGAACCTTGCGCACTTTTTCCTCATCCGGTCTGGACCGGATCCCGCCTCGCCCGGCTACGCAACGTTCGGTCTTGGATACGGCATCTTTCTCCGCGCCTCGCCGCTTCGTTTCAATCGCGGTCGCCCATGTTCCGCCGTTCATCCGATCATGGCGATTTTTGGCGGCTAATGCCGTAGCGGCCACCGTCGCGCCGCACCTTTCCCGAGCGACGCCGGGATGGCGCTTTCCACGTCTGCCGTGCCGAACCATCCGGCGAAGCGCAACGGCGCGGCAGCAGCAAGCTTCCCCCTTCCGCCAAGCCTTCCTAATCCGGCGGTCGCGCCGCGATCAGACCTCGGCATCCCTGGCTCCGAACATGCGCGAAACGCGTTCGGTCCTGCCGAGCACAAACCTCCTGACGAACGGGTCGTCCGAAGCCCGTATCTCGGAGGGAGTCCCTACGGCGACGAGCATGCCGTCCTTCATTACGGCCATCCTGTCAGCCACGCGGAACGCCGTTCGCAGATCGTGCGTTACGACGATGGATGTCGCGTTCATCGTGGCGGCCAAGTCCATTATAAGGCCGTCTATAATGCCGCTCATTATCGGATCCAGCCCGGCCGTAGGCTCGTCGTAAAAGAGCAGCTCCGGGTCGAGCGCTATCGCGCGGGCAAGGCCCAGGCGCTTGGCCATACCGCCCGAACACTCGGCCGGCATCAAGTTTTCGGCCTCTCTCAGGCCGACAAGCTCCAGCTTCATTTTCACGAGCACCTCGATTATCGCCGGATCCAGGTCCGTGTGCTCGCGCAAAGGGAGCGCTATATTCTCGCCTACCGACAACGAGCTGTAAAGCGCGCCGCTCTGAAACAGCACGCCTATTCTCTTCCTTACTGCCGCCAGTTCCACGTCGTCCATGGCCGGCAGGCTCTTGCCGAACAGCCTGACGTCGCCGCCGTCCGGCCTGTAGACGCCTATCAGGCACCTGAGCAGCGTGCTTTTGCCGCATCCAGACCCGCCCATCACCACGAGGGTCTCGCCGCGCCGGACCGCTAGGCTGACGCGGTCCAGGACCACCCTGTCTCCGAAGCGCTTGACTAGATCCGCGGCTTCTACGACGATTTCCCCCGCCGCCGGCTTGGCGCCCCGTCTATTCTCTATCGAAACCGCCATGCCGCCTGCGGCCATATCCCCCCCTTCCGCGCGCGGCGCCGGCGTCCGATCCCTATCACAGCACCGCGTTGAACAGGATGGCGAACCCGAGGTTCGCGGCGATTATCAGGACGATCGATATCACCACCGCCCTCGTAGTGGCCATGCCGACGCCGAGCGCTCCGCCGGTGACCTTAAGCCCCTGCCTGCACGCGACGATGGTAATTATCGCCCCGAAAGTCGCCGCCTTGATCAATCCTTTCGGAAGGTCCCAGAATCTTATCGCGGAGTTGTTCATCTCTATGTAGTTGTGGCTTCCGATTCCCAAAAGCAGCGTGCCGACCAGATACCCTCCGGCCATCCCGACGAAGTTGGCCAGCACAGTCAAGCACATCATCATTACGATCACGGCGACCATCCGCGGAAGTATCAGGAAACGCGCCGGCGACAGCGCCGATACCTCCAGCGCCAATATTTCCTCATTTACCGTCATGGTCCCTATTTCGGTGGCTATCGCCGCCCCGGCGAAGCCGGACATGACAAGGCCGGTCATCAACGGCGCCAGCTCGCGCGTCACCGCAACGCCCACCACCTTCCCGGTCCAGGAGACGATGCCGAGGCTGCGCAGCAGTTCCGACATCGAGACCGCCACTATCATTCCCACAAACATGTTGACGAGCGTGACTATTGGGATCGCCTTGATGCCGAAGCGCACCATCTGAACCGCCACGGTTTCGGACTTCATGCCCTTCAGGTTGCGCGCGGCGTCGTAAAGGAGACGGCCTATCTCAGCGGCTTCGCGTCCGAAGCCGATCCCCGCGCGTCCCAACCGCCCCAACAGATCCGGTAGCATATCTGCTCCCCGCCGCGTGCGATAGCTTCTAGTCCAGCGAGCTTAACGCCGTACGCATCCGCGCCGGCGGCGGACCGACTCGATTCCATCCGGCGATTCCGTAGCCGCGCCGGTCCGACCTGGCTTCCTTCTTTTTCTCCCTTTCTCCTCCTTCCATCCCCTCCCCGCCCCTTTCCTCCCCTGCCTTCCTTTTTTATCATGCCGGGGGCCGGAAAACCCCGCCGACATTGTCTCCGAGCACGAAATTTTCGCCGTGCCCGCCGAAATCGAGCACCGGTTTTTCCATGCACGCCTCGTGCATGGCATTGCCCGATATCACGGAATCGGCGAGGTCTTCAAGGACCAGACAGAATCGCGGCGACCACTCCCCCTTGCCGCCGTCATCCCGCCCGGCGCCCATGGTGTTGCCGGCGAACGCCAGGCCTCGGCACTTCTCGAACCTGGCGTGG
>CALKMO010000075.1 GCA_937991785.1 uncultured bacterium
TCGCGGCGAAGCGGCGGACCTGGTCGCATGCCCTGGATATGTCGTCCAGATCCAGCCGGCAGTACGGGATGAATTCCCCGTCCGATTTCGCGCAGTATTCGAGGGTCTTTTCGTTTTCTCCCGGCCCGGCGAACAGCGCGGTCCTGTCGAAGCCCTGCCGGCGCGCCCACTTTGCCGTCCCGGGCTCGTGCAGGTGCGCGTGCATGTCAATGACCATCGGCGCTTCCCATTTCCCCGGCTCCATGAGTTGGGGTTCCTTTCTTCGTTCCGGCCCCGCCGTCGGCAAAGACCGCTCCGGCTTGTCGGGCGGCGGCGCCCTCCGGAATGACAGAAACACGGCCTTTCCTGCCGCCCCTCAGTCCCCGGCCGCCTGCCGTCATATATCTTCTTCGAAGTCGCCTTCGGGATTGACCGATCCCATCCTGGGATGGGGGCGTTTGGGCCCCCTCTCGATAGGGAAAGACCTGCGGACCCGCGGTGCCGGCTTCAGGGTTGTTCCCCCAGCGGGCCTGCCGCCGACGGCACCGGATTCGGGACCGATCGTTGCTCCCGGCGTGGCGGAAACGGAAGAAGCGGGCGATGCCGGAGCGTAGGCGAGCGCCGTGGCCGAGCCGATCAAGCCGAAGCGCACAAGCTCTCCGACAAACCCCGTAACCTCGGTCAGCACGGCCTTGAAATCTCCGCCCGCGGAGGAAAATTCGGCCGCTATAGCCTCAACGGGGGTGCCTGAACACATTCTGGCCCAGATATCGGAAGCTGTGGAATTCAGCACCCAGGCCGTGCGCCTGGCGACGTCAACCACGACCGCCTCGCGGCCGATCTTTTCCCACATTATTCCCGCAGGCACATAAAATGTGCTGTTCAAAGCTGTATTCCTCCAAGCGTGGACCTTATAAGCGCCCCTCGCCGTTTCGCCAAGCCGCTGCAACCGCATGCTGCCGTCGCCAGCCGCCAGAACTTCCAAACCGCAACGGCCCGGCGGCGCCGAAGCGCCTCCGTCTAAGCCGTACAAGGGCCAGAGGCCTCCGGAATAACTCTCGCGACAATCCATTTGCCCCGCCGCCGAACCGTCTCCGGACCGCCCCGCGTCTGAATCGCGCGGTTCAGAACCGGTCGCCGGTCTTCTGCGTCCGGGCATCCTTAGCGGCCTCTTCTAGTGCGGCAGACGTCCCCGCCTGAACCGGCAGCGACGGGTCGCCGAGAAGCGACTGGGTCCTGGACATGTCGTCGAACGCGCTGTCCTTGGCCGGTTGCGCGGCCGCCCACTTCTGGGCCTCAATCAGTGCCTCGCCCCATCTTATGCCCGGCCGCCTTGATATCTCCAGGACCTTCCTCATGAACTCGGCGTGCCGCTCGGAATCAAGATAGGTAGGCGAACCTATCAGGCACGGGGACCCGCCGCCGTCCCGCGCAAGCAGGACATGGGCCAACGAGTAATAATTCGGCGATACGCCGAAATACGCGCCGTTGCACGAAACCCATAGAATGACGGGATTGCCGTTCCAACCGTCAAGCGAAGAGGCCGACTTCGTAACGATCCCGTCGCGCCCCATTTTCGTCCCGGTGCCGTGGCCGACGAAGAATACGACCGCCGCCCCGGCGTTTATCTCGGTCTTCAGCGCCGCGTTGGCGGCGGCTGCGGTCGCATGCGTCTTGCCCTGGTATATTTTCGTCCATTCGACGTCCGGCGCGGCGGATGGCGTCTCGTCGGCCTGGGCATGGAAGTCGCCGGAGGTCGGATCCAGCTTGTCGGTCAGCAGCACGCCGCGGTAAGGCTCGGAGCCGCCGGCCGAGTGCGCCAGTATGCGGGCGACAGCCGCGGACACTTCGGAAGCCGCGTAAGCCGGTATGCGGCCGACGGCGATCTCCGGATATCCCTTCCCAAGATCGCCGTACATCGGGTCGCCGTTGACCTCTCCGAACCGGCTGGTCGAGACTAATACCGTCGGACACATCATGTCCATGTTCTGGCCGAGGTAGTTCTTGTAATCGAACGAAGTTCTGCCCAGAAGCAGGAGAAATTTCGGCTTGGCAATCCTGAGGGCGTTCCTTATGCCGTCCGGGCCGTATCTGCCGAAACCGTGGGCATCGAAGAGCCTTTCCTGGTCGGCAAACGCGGTCTTCATGCCCTCGGCCGAGCGGGCATCGAGCAGCGGCGCGACTGCGCCGCCGAAGGCCGCAGGGCCGACGGCGAGGTAATCGAGCTTCTCCGCGAGCGGCTCGACCCGCCGCGCCTCGACCGACACCGGCGCCGACTCGCCGCCTTTCGGACATATCGCGTACCTGCCGGCCTTTGGGGCAAGGAACCTGACGGTCCATGATCCATCCGTTCCGGCATTCGAGGTCCACGGCACGCCGGCCACATCCGCCGGATCGTCCACGCTAATGACCCAGACGTCCGCGGATGGCAGCCCCGATACCTCATGCACCCCCTTGCGCGAGGCAAAAACCTCCAGCGTGCCGCCTCCCCACACCAGCCTCTGCCGGTACTCGATGATTATCGAATGCAGGAAAGAGAAAACTCGTTTCCCGGATGCCAGCGGCGGCGTATGCAGGACGATCGAGTTGACCCCATCCCTGAGGGTCTCGGCCGGCAGCGAGAACGTCAGCGAAAGCATCCTGCCTCCGCCGTCCCACGACGCCGAACCGACGGGGGAATCGTTGACCGTTACGTATAGCGAATGATCCGGATCTTCTTCCGGCACATCGGACTGGCTGAACAGGACGACCGTCAACTTGCCGGAACCATCGGCGGGCGCGCGCAACCTCGCGGCGAACTCGTGTGTCGTCCCGCCCGACAAGAACTTGCCGCTGAACCAAGGTGGATAACTGTACGGCATCAGCGCCGCGTCCCACTGATAGTACACATCGTGGAAATCCATCGCTGCGGTAGAGACATGTTCCGTTATCGGCCTTTTTCCCTTCGCGAACAAACCTTCGGACGTCTTGTCTTTGGTCTTCCTGGTTTGCATGCGGCGTGCGAGCAGGAAGAAGGCGTCCTTATCCGTGTAGGCATCCTCGTAACCCGGCGCCCATAGTACGATCCCGTCCCTGTCGGCCGCGACGGCCCGGACGGCGTTCCCCTCCCTGAGTACTTTTGCCCTGAGCGGATCGAACCCGGCGGGGATGTCCGCGGCATCCACGCGGACCATACCGCGGCCCCTGGCGGCGATTTTGACGGCGTCAACCGGGCCGAGCTTAGCCTTGGCAGCCTTCGCCTTCGAAGACAAGGCGTAAGAAGTCAAGCCCCTATACGATGCCGTCGCGCCGAACGGCGGCGTCTGCGAAGGCCTTATCACATCCACCTTCAAAGGAACCAAAGACCGTCCATCCTCTACGGCTTCGGCAGCCTTCCTTCGTATTAAATCGCCCTTAGCAGCTTGCGCCGCCTCGCGGACCCGATCGGCCGCGGCCGAAAGTCCGCGCGCGCCGGTCGAAACCGCAGCCGCCAGCGGCGAAACCCACGGCGGGATCGAGACGGCTTTCGCGGTCTTGTCGTAGAACTCGCTCTCGCCGCGCGAACTCTCGCTCTCCAGCCGATACTCGAAGGCTCCAAACGCCGAAGCATCCAACCATGCGTATTCTTTCGGGTTCGGGTTAGTCACTCGACCGGGTATCGTGAGCGCGTTCACGCGCATCCAGGCGCCATCGCCCGCGCCTATCGGCCGCCGCCAGATGTGGAACCCGGCGTTTTCATACTCGGAGGCGCACCGCCACCTGAGCAGCACGCCGAACCCTTCGGCCTCCGCCGCGAACGATTCGATCGTCGCCGGCGTCGGTACGACTCCGTTGCCTATGTTCAGCCACTTGTTCGTGTTGTCGTACCGCACCTCGAACGGCGCGCCGGGTATTATCGTCGCGAAGCCGGATCCCGGCGAGCCGATCGCGCCCCAGGACGCGAGCTTGTAGGCGACCTTGCCGGTGGTGAACCCTGATCCGGGGAGGATTTCGAGGGTCGAGCCGCCGCCGAGGGTGAGCGTGCCGGTAACATTGAGCAGGTCGTAGTTCGTGCCGGCCTGGCTGCCGTCCTGGGTGCCGCCGTCGTTTATCTCGAGCTGCAGCGCGCCGCCGGGGCTGAAATCGGCGTTCGTCACCGTAAGCGTTCCCGGACTGGCTCCGGGGTTGACCTTGCCGCCGGATGCAACAACGACCGTCCCGGATATCGGCCCGGTTCCGTACAGCGTTCCCGAATGGACGCCGACCTGTCCGGTGGCCGTAATCGCCCGCATGATGTACAGCCGGATCGTGCTGGAACTCTTAGCTACCGTTGCGGTCGCGAACGAACCGAGCGTTCCGCCGGCGCCGCCGATCGTCGCGTCGGATGCGCCGTTGAAAGTCCACGTGCCGGAGCCGGGCGTGAAAGTACCGCCCGATACGGTCAGGTTGCCGCCTAGAGAGTGGGATAGGTTATTCGAGTCGAATACCCCGTTCTCCACAGACAGGCTGCCGGCGATGTTCAAAGCCCTTCCGGCGGTAAGCGTCACGCCGGCATTCTTGGCGCACTCTACGTTCTGGAAGACCGTCCCGGCCGAACCGTTATCTATTGAGGCGGCCGTCCCGCCGGTGAACCTGACCGTCGCGCCGGCCCCGGAAAGCGCCCCGCCGTTGTTGGTCCAGTGCCGCTGTACGACGATCCGCTTGCCGGCGGCCGACAAAGTGCCGGATGTCAGAACGACATCGTTCAGCACCGTGAAGGCCGGATCGGCAGTCGCGGTAACTGTCGCAGTGCCGCCAAGGAGAGTCAGATTATACATTCTGGTGGTCGTCGAGCTGCCCGCTATCGAAGAGGTGCCGGAGAACCGGAAGTGGCCGCCGGTGGTGTTTCGCATGGAGCCATTGTTGGAAAATACGCCAGCAATGTTCACCGTGCCCGTCGCGACGGTGTGCGCCAAGGAGCCTCCGGCCTCGATGTAAATATTGTTCGCATTAATCGTATTTGCATTGGTTGTGACATTGAAATTGCCGTAAACCCTCAATGTCCCGACTGAATAGGACGACGCGCCGGTGAAGCTGATGGTCCCGCCGTAGTACAAAGTAGAGGTCCCAGTAACGGTCACTGTCCCCGTATCCGATATCGTGTGCGTTCCGTACACATCCATCCTGGCGCACGAAAGGTTGCCGGCGGCGTTCCCCTGGGTGATGGTCCCGCCAGCGCCAACAAGTACCCGCCCGGACACGGTCAAGGCCGTGTTGGCCCCGAAGGCAAGCGTTTTCCCCGGCGCTACGAACAAGTTCCGGCATACAGCATTGGCTATATTCACGTTCGGGTTGGCGGAGCCGCCGGATATGACTGCATCTTCCGTAGCGGTTGGCGGATGGCCGAGGCTCCAGTTCTGCTTCCTGTTCCACCTGTTGTTGGTGCCCTGCCAGATGTTGATCGCTGAGGATGTCACGGTCGCCTGTGCCAAATAGGGGGCAACGAGATCGGATTCGTAGTTGCCCGACGCGTCCGTAAATACCGCCTTGATATAGTAGGTCGCGCCGGGCATTGACGAGGCAGTCGGCGTTATTGCGAAATCCCATTCCCCCCTCTGGCCGGATGCCACGGCCAGGCTCGATGCGCTCGGCGACGACTCGATGAAATGCTGGCGGACATCCGTGTTCGTCAAAAGCGCGTTGGCAACCTGCGCGCCGTCGGCGCCAAGCCCGTCCGCATAGTTCCATTCTGCGCCCGGACCGAAATCGAGCCACGGACCGCTTGTCCCCAGCCTGTACCGCAACGCCAACCTCGATCCGGACCAGGAAGTAGACATGTCGTTCTGAACCTGCAGACGGAGCCTATATGTAGTGCCGATAACGGCGTTGGCTATCGCGGTATTCTCGGCGGCAAGCGGCGCAGGGTTCTCCGCATCGTTATTCTGATACCACCTGTACCGCGACTGATTCTGCCCCCTTACGACCTTCGCGTCGTCGAACCACATGCCGGTATTCCCGGCCACGCTGTCCCAGCTCCACGATCCGAGGTCGAAATCGCTGAAGTCGCTGAAATTCGAATTCGGGGTGGAATAAATCAAGACCCCATCCAGATACATGCTCGTGTTGCTGGTATCGCGCACCCACTCCACCTTGTGCCACCCTAGCGACCTGTCTATGTTCGTTGCGGTCGTACCCACCATGCTTCCGCGATAACAATAGGTGTTGGCGCTTGTAGCAGTGCGGACCATTATGGCGAGCCAGTTATTGCCCACGGCGTTATCCACGGAGACGAACTGGTGCTTGGGACTGGCCATGTCATCGTAGAACCATATCTCCGCGCGGCCGTTCGTGACGGGTCCCCAACCGGGATTGTTCCACGCGCCTATTCCCTGACCGGCCCCGCCGCCCGGCGAATACAGACATTTGGATCCTCCGGGCGTGCGGTTCTGGGTGTTTACGGTCGTTCCCGGTGCCGTAAACCATGCTCCGGCGCCGGTTATGGTCCAGTTTTTACCGGGGCTGTCCGGCGGCGAGCTGCCGAGAGTAGCCGATTCGAAATCGTCGAAGAAAATCACCTCTTCGGCGCAAAATATGGTCGCGCCGGACAATATCAAGGTCAAAAAAAACGATATGCATAACTTTTGGGCGTATCGGTTGTTACGGACTTGCCCCGCATTATGTATATCGGTCCTGTGGGGTTTTCTCCTGCTCATTGTGGGCACCCTCATTGATTCTAATGCCTTATTTCCGCCTCACTTACCGCTAAAAGTGACGCAACAACCTAATTTATTATATAGATACCATAACTTAACTCAATAAGTCAAATTTAGAGCCGGTTGCTCGAGCCGGTTGCGCTGTTTGCGGACGATAGGGAGATTTCCGCGGACTTGGGGGGGCTTACCCCAACGCTTCATAGTGAGCGCCTCACGCAGGGACGCCGTTTTTCTCGATTTTCCACCCGGTTTTTGTGTGCGTGAGTGGATATCTGCCGCGGCATATGACTAAAAGGACCGCCGCAAACGCAACGGCCGGAAGGGAGGAGTCAGCCGGACGGAGGAAGGGAAAAGGAAAAAAG
>CALKMO010000076.1 GCA_937991785.1 uncultured bacterium
CACTGTTATCCACAGGGGCATCGTGGTCGCTCCGGAAGCCTCCGGCGCGGCTGGCTCTTCGGGGAGGGATTCCAGCAAGGCGCCGAGGTAGACGGCGCCCGGCTTCCTCTTGCCGGCGCTCCCCAGCGGCGGGGCGTCGCCCGGAGCGGCGAAGCGGAGCCGGACGGCGGAGGCCGGTATCGTTCCGCCGCCGTCGGATTTCAGGTCCGACGGCTCGACTTTCAGCCCCCTGACCGATCCGGCGAACCTCGCCAGCAGCACGCCGGAGAACGCTCCGTTCCGAGCCCCGGCGATCCGGACCGGCCTCGCGGATTCCGCCGGGTCCACGGCATCCGTCGAAAACGATTCGACCAGCGGGCTGCCGGGCGCGAGGGCCGGCCTGCCGGGCGCGGCCGCTTCGCCGGAAATTCCTCCGCCCGCCGCTTTCAATTCGAGCGAATGAAAGCCGCACATCGCCCACCACGGCCTCTTTTCTCCCGACTTCGCGGTGTACAGGATCTCGGCGGTCGGCGCCCTGCGGATCTCCACCGCCAGGACATTTATCCCCTTGCGAAGCATCGAGGCCGGGATGTCGCGCGACAGCTTCCTTATGCGAAGCTTCATCCCTTCCGGTTCGCCGCCCTTTGGATCCGGCGCCAGGAGCGAACCGCCCGCATCGGCGTAGGCTTCCTTGGGATAGTCCTCCGCAAGGGTGTCCGGGCCAAGCGCTCCGGCCGGCAGGTGTGCGCGCGCGACCTCGGCGCCGTTCAGGTAGACTACGGCTCCGCCGCGAAATTCCATGGACAGATGCATCGCGCCGGAGGCTGCAGGATCCGCGACGGTGAATTTCCCGCGGAGAAATATGGCGGCCAGGTCGCGGCGGAAGGGGGAGTGAAGTATAGGCCCAGTGGTCGGGACCCAGTCTGAATCGTCGAAGGATGGATCAGCCCATCTCCCAGGTGGAAAGGCCGTCGGTTCCGGCATGGCGTCCGCCTTCTGGACGGCCGGACCGCCTTTCCCGCCAGGTTTTACGGCCGTCAGTTCGCCAGATTCCCATCGGACAAGCTCCTCGCGCCAGACGAAAAACGCGCGCCAGAGGCTCTGGGTGGAAAGAGCGACATCTCCACCTAGCTCGCTGCCTCCGGCGGTTTCGCCTCCTGCGCCTCCAGCCTCACGACCGCACACGGCCGCATGAAAAGCAAATATCATGGCCGCCGCAATCGGAATGGCCGATATCCGAACCGCACCGGATTTTAATCCCCGGTTTTCGCTCTCCATCGAGGATTTCCCCCTTCCGCCTCCGCCCGTATTTACGTCCGTGTCTACTGGATGCCGGCGCAAAAAGTGGTCCGCTCTCGACAAACCCAAAACGCACTGACGCATCGGAACTGCTCCGTCCCGTCCGGATCGGAAACTGCGGACCGCTCGCTCGCTCGCTAAAGAACCGTTGCGCCCGTTACTGGAGCGGCACGGTTTCCTCGACGGCGTAGCGTATGGCGGCCTTTAGTATACGCCTGTTTCCGACGTCCGCCACATAAAGGGCCGTATCGGAGACGGCCACTGCGCGTGGCCAGACGAAACGCAGGCCGTCCCCGCCGGCCTTCAGATCCTCCTCGGTGTCGTCAACATTGCCGTAGCGGCCGAGCCTGGCGATGCGGTTGGCGTTGGCATCCAGCACGGTTATTGAATAGAGCTGGTTGGACGGTATCCAGTGCCGCGCGAAATAATCCATGTCGTACCGTATGTTGTGGCAGGTGCAAATGTCGGGGCTCTGGCAAACAAGGCCGCCCCATATCCAGATCGCACCCTTGATACCGGAAGGTCCGGATCTGTAGCCGGTCAGCTTTGCGAATCCCGCCGGCACGTCCTTGCCGTAAAACGCCTCGCCCGAAGGGAAAGCGCCGCCGCCGCGGTATTTCACAAGGCTCCCGTAGCTTCCCCACAGGCTTTGGCTTCCCGGCACATTTACGACCCCATCGTAGCTCTTTTGCCCGTCGGGCCACCTGCCGCCGATGGCGGCGTATATGTTGCCGTCGCGGTCCATCGCCACGCCGTGGCCGTTGCCGGTGCTTCCGACGGCGTTGGCCGCGAGGACATTTCCGTCTTTGTCGAAGACCACCACCGACGTGTAATGTGCCTTGAAGACGGGCCATTCGGCCCCCGCGTAGCTTGCCTCGGTCGGCCAGTCCGGCGGCATGCCGTGCTTGAGACCCCACGCCTTGTCCATGGCCCCGACGGTGCATGCGATGAAACCTCGCGGCGACACGTAGAGCCCGCGGGCGTGGACGTTCGAGGTGGAAATCATGCCGTTCCAGAGCGCGACCACGTTCTGGCCTTGGAGGGCCTTCGACCACCCGTCGCCGCAGTACATGCTTTTCCCCGAGAAATCCCATTTGTCCTTCGGCATAGGCGCAGCGCCGTTGCCCGTGAACGGCACGACCCTGCCGTCCCGATCCATCCGGATGACCCACTGGCCGTAGTTGGCCCCGCCGACGCGCAAGTACAGCAGCCCGTCGGGTCCGACGTGAGCCTCCGTAGCGCTGCGAAGCTCGCCCCTCGGCAGCCACGCCTCGTCCAGCTTCCCCGTCCTGCCGTCGAAGCGCAGGAAATTTCCGAAGCCGGCGTACACTTCCTCGCGATACCTGTCGGCGGCGAGCCTGTGGCAATGGCCGCCGAAATATCCGTGGACCTTCGGATGGATGGACGCTTTTTGTACGGAAGCGGGCCAAGGCTCCAGCTTGTAATCGTCCATCCCCGCCACGAAAAACATGGCCTTCCCATGCTCGGGCAGCGGGACTCTCCGGCCGTCTCCGTTGAATCCGGTCGGTCCGTACCTGTCGCACATCAGTACCCTGTCGCCCCACTTGGTGGCCGCGAACCTGTATCCGTCCCGCGGATTGGCGGGTTTGAACTTCTCGAGCTTTTCGACGTCCTTCGCGCTCGGCGGCCAGAACGTGCGGACGTATTTGCCGTCCCTGTAAACCCGGCCGACGAAGCCGCCGTTGGGCATGCCGAGGACGAAAATCTCGCCTCCGGCGCCTTTCCCTACCAGGTACTTGTCGTTCTTCGAGAACTCCGGCATCTGGCAGCTGCCGGCGCCGGTCGGCATGTCGTAATGATCGTAACCCATGTTCATTTCGAACCTTGGCTTGAGGCCCAGCGAGACTTTAGCTTTGCACCCTTCCGGCGCCTTCTCGCCCCTATCGTCCAAGCCGTCCCATTCGATCTTTTGCGCTAGCGAATTCTGCCTGAAGGGCCAAGGTGCGTTCGGGCCGAGAACGCCGGAGGCCAGATGCCGGACGATTTTCCCGTCAGGCCCCAGGATCGTCACGGTCGCATCGCATTTGCCTTTGGGCTCGAACGTTATGACCCACTTGCCGCCTTCCTTGACGGCCTTCGGCTTTTCGGCGAATTCGAACACCTCCTCCCGCTCCTGGCTCCCGTTATAGGGGTTTATCGGAGCCTGTTCTCCGGCCGCCGAGACGATCGCCAGACACAAGACTGCTGTGGAAAACGATGCGGCAGCCTTCCCCGAGACTTCTCGCTTCGCCATGATCGCCGCCTCCCATCCGCCTGCCCGCCTACAGCACCGATAACCCTCAAGGAACCGCGCCCTGTTGTCTGCCGTCGGTTTATTCGATCCGTTGCGGCCGCCCGGCCGGCCGCAAGCTCATACCATTCTACACCGCCGGGGCCGGAGGGAGAACCAAAAAATAGCTCTCGTGTTATTATGTGTTAGATATCTCCTTTGCGAGCGCCGGCGGCCGGCGCCGACGGTCGCGCCATCGCGGCGGGATCCGCCCGGGCGCATCTCTCTTGCTTACGATAAGCGCCGGCCCGGGCCACGGAGACATCCCCCGGGGAGAGGAATTTGAGAAAAAAGCGGCTCATGCTAACATGCGCCGCCATGGAACATTTCGCGGACAGACTCATGGCGGCGATCGAGGCCAAGGGCAACCCGGTCTGCGTCGGACTGGATCCGCGCGCCGAATGGCTGCCGCGGACCATACTTGAGGCGGCCGGGCGATCCGACGGGGGCGGCTCGGGCGCAAGCGCGGGTATCCGCAATCCCGCCGCAGCCATCCTGGCGTTCAACCGCGCCATAATAGACGCGGTGGCCCCGATAGTGCCGGCTGTCAAGGTGCAGAATGCATTTTACGAGGAGCACGGCGCGGAAGGGGTGAGGGCCTACGCCGAGACGATCGCCTACGCCAGGGATAAGGGGCTGATAGTCATCGCCGACGTCAAGCGGGGCGACATAGGCACAACGGCGGAAGCCTACGCGAGGGCGCACATCGCGCCCGCCGGAGGCGGGGCGGCCGTGCGCGGAGATTCCGGCGGGTTCGGCGCCGACGCCGTAACGGTCAATCCATACCTCGGCCGCGATTCCATCCTGCCGTTCGTTGAGACCGCGGCCAAGAGGGGCGGCGGCGTATTCTGCCTGGTAAAGACCAGCAACCCTTCCTCCGCGGACATACAGGACATCGAAACCGGCGGAGGGCCGGTGTTCCTCAGGGTCGCCGATCTGCTGGCCGATATGGGCAGACCTTATCGCGGACGGCGCGGTTTTTCGCTCCTGGGCGCGGTGGTCGGCGCCACGTTCCCGAAACAGGCCCGGATGCTGCGGGAGCGGTTGCCGGAGGCGATCTTTCTCGTCCCGGGCTACGGTTCGCAGGGCGCTACTGCATCGGATGCCACCGCCTGTTTTCTGCCCGGCGGCAGGGGCGCCGTCGTCAACTCGTCGCGCGGGATACTTTTCGCGTTCAAAAGGGAACCGTACGCATCGCGGTTCGGCGAGTTGCGCTTCGCGGAGGCCGCCGCGGCGGCGGCGAAGGATATGGCCGGCGAACTCCGCCACGCCATCGGTTTCTGACCGATCCATGTTCGTTTCCCGGCGACCGTCTTTTCGGGAGCGCCGATACATTGCATTCCCCCGCCCGGCGTTTTCACGTTGCGCCGGGCGACCGGTCCGG
>CALKMO010000077.1 GCA_937991785.1 uncultured bacterium
CTGCATGGTGGACGTGGCGAGGTACTTCCTGGAGTTCGTGCAGGAGGAGTCTTGCGGCAAGTGCTCGCCGTGCCGCGTCGGGACCAAGCGGATGCTCGAGATAGTCGAACGCATATGCGCGGGCAAGGGCGAAGAGGGCGACATAGAGGCGCTGGAGACTCTGGGGAGGCAGATAAAGGATACCGCGCTGTGCGGCCTGGGGCAGACCGCCCCGAACCCTGTGCTGTCCACTATACGCCACTTCCGCGACGAGTATATCGCTCACATAAGGGACAAGAAATGCCCGGCCGGAGTGTGCCCGGCGCTGGTGCCATCTCCATGTCAGAACGCCTGTCCGGCCGGCGTCTACGTTCCGGGCTACGTGTCTCTGATAGCGGAGAAGAGGTACGCCGAGGCGCTGCGGCTGCATCGTGAGCGGAACCCGTTCGCGTCGGTATGCGCGCGGGTTTGCTTCCATACCTGCGAGAACAAGTGCCGGCGGTCCATGCTCGATCATCCGGTAAACATCCGTGGGCTGAAGAGGTTCATGGCCGAGCAGGAGGTCACGGTGCAGCTTCCCGAGGTGCGGGACAGCGAGGAGAACGCGAAGCGGAAGATCGCGATCGTCGGAGCCGGACCGGCCGGGCTCTCCTGCGCCTATTTCCTGGCAAGGATGGGTTACCGCCCGAAAGTGTTCGAAGCCGAGCCGCGCCCGGGCGGGATGCTCGTCCAGGCGATCCCTGCATACCGTCTGCCCAGGGAGGAGCTGGCGAGGGAGATCCGGATGATCGAAAGGCTTGGCGTGGAGATCGAGACCAACGCCCGCCTCGGCCGGGATTTCACGCTCGAAGGGCTCAGAGATAGCGGCTACGAGGCCGTCTTCCTCGGCATCGGCGCCTCAAAGGGGCTCCGTCTCGGAGTGGACGGCGACGAGGCGGAAGGCGTAGCGGACGCCCTGGCTTTTCTCCGCGAATACAACATACGGGGTTCGGCCCGCGTGGGGGAAAAGGTCGTCGTCGTCGGAGGCGGGAACGCGGCGATAGACGCCGCCCGGACCGCGCTGAGGCTCGGCGCCAAATCGGTCACCATCATATACAGGCGGACGAGGGCCGAGATGCCCGCCTACGAGGAGGAAGTCGAGGAGGCCCTGAACGAGGGCGTTCGGCTCGAAGAACTCGTGGCGCCCGAGGAGATCGCCGCGAAAGGCGGCAAGGTATCGGCCGTCAAATGCCGCAGGATGATGCTCGGAGAATTCGACAGGTCGGGCAGGAGAAAGCCGGTCGCGGGGAAGGAGGGCGAATTCACAATCGAGGCCGACCAGGTGATAGCGGCGATCGGGCAGGCGCTCGATCTCGCGGGCGCCGTCGCCGGTTCGGGCATCGAGCTAGACCGCCGCGGGTTCTTGAATGTCAACCCGACTACGCGGCAGACATCAATCCCGTGGGTCTTCGCCGGAGGAGACGCATCGCGAGGCCCCGCGTCGGTGGTTCACGCCGTCGGCGACGGCGAGAAGGCCGCCGTGGCAATAGACAAGATGCTGACGGGCGAGGAACACGCGTTCTGGCGCGAGCAGAAGTCCGTGGACACCCATTTCGATCCGTCGGCGGATCCTGCGATGTATCCGCGCGCGCCCATGAAGCTGATCCCTGTAGCGAAGCGCAGGCACAACTTTGCGGAGGTGGAGCTACCTTGGAACGAGGCCACGGCGCTTCGCGAAGCCAGGCGATGCCTGAGGTGCGATTACCGCGGCGAGTGATAGCAGAATAGGCTCGAGATTAGGAGGAAGAAAAACGCCATGCCGACGCTCAAGATAGATGGTATACAGGTTTCCGTGCCGGAAGGCGCAACCATTCTGGACGCGGCTAAGAAATGCGGGGTCCGGATACCGACCTTATGCTACCTGGAGGGGCTTTCTCCGATGGGAGCCTGCCGGGTTTGCATGGTCGAGGTGGGAGGCGCCAAGACGCTAATCGCTTCGTGCGCGATGCCGGCGGCGGATGGGATGGAGGTCAAGACCAACACGCGGAGGGTGCGCGAGGCCCGCAGGACGGTTGTGGAGCTGCTGCTCTCGGAACACGACGGCGACTGCCAGACCTGCGACCGCGGCGAGGACTGCGAGCTAAGGACGCTTGCCCAAGAGCTCGGGATAAGGGATATCCGCTACAAGGGCGAAAAACCGCCGCCCCGCATGGATGCATCCTCGCCCTCGCTCGTCAGGGATGCCTCCAAGTGCGTAAAGTGCCGCCGCTGCGTGCAGGTCTGCGCCCAGGTGCAGGGCGTTGGGGCGATCTTTCCGCAGAACAGGGGCTTCGACACCGTCGTCGGGCCGGCATTCGAGACGGGACTGGCGGACACCGTATGCGTCAACTGCGGCCAGTGCGCGGCGGTATGCCCCGTCGGCGCCATAGTCGAAAAGAACCAGATAGACGAGGTATGGGCGGCGCTCGACGACCCGGCGAAGCACGTCGTGGTTCAAACCGCGCCGGCGATCCGCGCAGCGCTGGGAGAGTGCTTCGGGTACCCGCCGGGAACGCTGGTTACCGGCAAGATGGTAACCGCTCTGAGGCGCCTCGGCTTCGACGCCGTGTTCGACACCAACTTCACCGCCGACCTTACCATAATGGAGGAAGGCACCGAGCTGCTTTCGAGGCTCAAGAAGGCGATGATCGAGAAAAAGCAGGTGGCGCTACCGATGTTTACCAGCTGCTCGCCAGGGTGGATCAAGTTCGCCGAGCATTTCTTCCCGGAAATGCTTCCGAACATATCCACGTGCAAGTCGCCCCAACAGATGTTCGGGGCCGTGGCCAAGACCTACTACGCTTCGAAGCTCGGGAAGAAGTCCGAGGACATATACGTGGTTTCCGTGATGCCGTGCACCGCGAAGAAGTTCGAGGCTCAAAGGGCGGAGATGAACTCCAGCGGCATCAGGGATGTGGATGCCGTGCTCACGACCCGAGAGCTCGGGCGCATGATACGGCAGGCCGGCGTAGATTTCGGTTCGCTGCCTGACGGGCAGGCGGACGCGCCGCTCGGACTTTCCTCCGGCGCAGCGGATATATTCGCGAACACAGGCGGCGTTATGGAAGCGGCGCTCAGGACCGCTTACGAGATCGTCACAGGCAGGCAGCTCCCGTTCGAGAACCTGCACGTCAAACCGATCGTCGGACTGGATGGCGTCAAGGAGGCTTCGTTGAAGGTCGAAGGGACGCTGCCGGAATGGTCATTCCTCGAAGGCGCGACGCTGAACGTTGCGGTCGCGCACGGACTGAGCAACGCCAGGAGAATAATAGAGAAGGTCAAGTCCGAACCGGGGAGGTATCACTTTATAGAGATAATGACCTGTCCGGGAGGATGCATCGGAGGCGGAGGACAGCCGCGGTTCACGAACGACGAAGTGCGGAAGGCCAGGATAGGCGCTATCTACAAGGAAGACGAGGGGAAGAAGCTGCGGAAGTCGCACGAGAACCCGCAGATAAAGCAGATATACGAAGAGTTCCTGGAGAAGCCGCTCGGCGAGAAGCCGCATAAGCTTCTCCACACGAAATACACGCCGAGGGGGCGGACGTAGGGCTATTCGCCAAGCGGTTCGAGCCGGGAAGCGATCCGGCTGCGGCGCGCCGGCTCGGCGGGCGGGAGGGATTGCCGCGGCGGATCGGCGAACCGTGATTGGCCGACATTTGCTGGCCGGCCTTCATGGTGCGCATTTGGATGCAGCCGCGCATGGGTGTCCGGTGGCGGCCCGGCTCCGGCGGGTCCCGGTATCGCGGCCTCCCGAACGTAGTCGGCGGCGGAAGGAGTCGTAGCCGGTGGATTCGAAGGACGGTGCCGCAAAAAACGCCGGGATAGTCAGCACCATCCCCGAGCGATGCAGGCGCTGTTACACATGCGTCCGCGACTGCCCGGCCAAGGCGATAAAGGTCGAAGGCGGGCAGGCCAGGGTCATGCCTGAAAGGTGCATCGCCTGCGGCAATTGCGTCAAGGTCTGCGCCCAGCAGGCAAAGCTCATACAGGACGACACCGATCGCGTATTCGGGATGCTTTCTTCCGGAGAAAAGGTATTCGCGTGCCTGGCACCGTCCTTTCCGGCGGCGTTCGACGGGTTTTCGCCCGGGCGTCTGATCGCGGCGGCTAGAAAGCTGGGGTTCGCCGAGGTTTGGGAGGTGGCCTTCGGCGCGGAGCTCGTTAGCAGGGCTTACGCAAAACTCTTCGAATCGTCCCGCAAATCGGGCGATCGCATAATCGCAACGCCCTGTCCGGCCATAACGGCGTTCGTGGAGATGCACATGCCGGACATTCGAAGATGCCTGGCGCCGATCGTATCGCCGATGGTGGCGACGGCCCGGGCCATAAGGCGGCGGCACGGCCAGGACGTACGGATCGTGTTCATAGGTCCCTGCGTCGCAAAGAAGAACGAGCTGAAGGATCCTGCGCTGGAAGGCGAACTCGACGCGGCCCTTACATTCGTCGAGCTGACGCGTATGTTTCAGCGCGCGGACATATTCCCTCCAGCCCTTGCCGATGAGGAGCCTGACGGCCCTTCCGCATGGCTGGGCAAGGCGTTTCCGATCTCCGGAGGACTGCTCAAGAACGCGGGTCTCAGCGCCGACATCCTTGCCAACGATATCCTGGTGGCGGAGGGGAAAGACCGCGTCATGGCCGTGCTCGACGCGCTCGCGGAGCGGCAGGGCGTCGCTTCGTTCTTCGATCTGCTTTTCTGTGAGGGGTGCATCAACGGGCCGAAGATGCCAAACAGGCTGAGCCTTTTCGCCAGGAAGGAACGGCTGGTCGAGTTCATTAAAGAAAGAACGAAAAGACTCTCCGCTGAACGGATCGGGAAGGACCTAAAGGAGTTCGAGGATCTGGATCTGTCCAGAAGGTTCCTGCGCGAACCGGTCAGGCTGCGGATGCCTACCGAGGAGGAGATAGCATCCGCCCTTGGGGCGATGAAGAAGTTCCGCTTCGAGGACCAGCTGAATTGCGGCGCCTGCGGCTACCAATCCTGCCGAGAGAAGGCCATTGCGGTCTGCCAGGGGCTCGCGGAGGCCGGCATGTGCCTGCCGTACCTCGTGGAGGAACTCGAGCAGGCATGCCGAAACCTCGAAGCGTCCCACAAGGACCTGGCGGCGACTCAGGACAGGCTCATACAGACGGAGCGTCTGGCCTCTATGGGCCAGCTCTCCGCCGGGATCGCCCACGAAATCAACAACCCGCTGGGAACCATACTCCTGTACTCGCACATGCTGATGAAACAGATGAAGGGAGACGAGGCCAAGAAGTCCGATCTGGAAACCATCGCTAGCGAGGCCAGGCGATGCAAGGATATCGTGCGCGGACTGCTCGACTTCGCCCGCCAGTCCAGAGTTTCGAAGTCTCCGACGGAAGTTCGGGGCATACTCGACGAGGTGGCGAGGATAGCAGAGGCCAAGGCGGGAATGGCTGGCGTCCGGGTCTCGATGGAGGCCGAGGACGGGATGCCGCAGGTTTTGCTGGACGTAGCGCAGATACGGCAGGCGCTCGTGAACCTGGTTGAGAACGCCATAG
>CALKMO010000078.1 GCA_937991785.1 uncultured bacterium
CTGGGCCGCGCGACATATGAGGGACGATTTCGAAGGTCCTGTGCTGTGGCCGAGTCCCGGGGAGATATTCACGGAGACAGAGGCGATAGCCGTGCTGGCCGGAGCGAAGGCGTATCCGGTGGCGGCCGGCGGCATCCTTGGCGCAGAGGGCTGCGTTGTGCTGCTATGCGAAGGCTCCGAGGAACAGATATCCGCCGTGAACCGCATCAGGGCCGGCCTCGAAGGCGAGCCGCCGTTCGGCCTGCCGGCTTGATCCTGCTGCCCGGGAAACGCCCCATCGTGGAATGCCTGCGCGCCGAGCAGCTGCTTCAGCCGAAAGATCGTTTGCCGGTCCGCGGCGATCGTCAACCCGTGGCGATCATGCGGTCCAAGGCGGTGCGCGCGCGGCCGCCGATATCGGCAGGAACGTCTATCTCGTAGCGTTCCTGTCTGAGGGATTCGAGCGTCTCCTCGAGCGTGACTTCCTGCATGTGCGGACACCTGAGGCTGCACAGGCGGAGCATCCGCCTGTCCGGGTGGCGCGATGCTATGTTGTCGGCCATCGAACATTCCGTCAGGAGCAGGTAGCGCCCACGGGGATGCTCCTCAAGGTACTTCAGCATCTGGCTGGTGCTGCCGGAGAAATCCGCAGCGGCCACGACATCCGGGTGACATTCAGGATGGGCCAGCACGATCACGTCGGGAAACTCGCGGCGCGCGTTCTCGATATCCTTTACCGTGAACCTTTCGTGTACCTCGCAGCGCGCCCTCCAGCCTATAATGACAGGCTCGCCGCCGGGCGGGATTTCGGCGTTCCGCCACCCGCCGACGCCATCCCGCTCAGGCAGTATCAGCCGCGTGCCGGTCTCCCTCGCCGTGTTCGCGGCCAGGTAATGATCCGGCACGAATATGATTCGGCGATGGCCCTGCGCAAGAAGGGCCTTGACCACGGTCGCAGCGTTGGCAGACGTGCAGCAATAATCCGACTCCGCCTTCACCTCGGCGTAGCAGTTCACGTAGCTGACTACCGGCGCGCCCGGATGCAATTTGCGGAGGTCGCGGATATCGGCGGCCGTAACGCCCTCGGCCAGCGAGCAACCGCCTTTGGACGATGGCAGCAGCACTTTTGCCGAGGGGTTGAGTATCTTCGCCGTCTCGGCCATGAACCGGACTCCGCAAAAAACGACGATCCGCGCCTCGGCCTCCGCCGCCATCCGGCTGAGGAACAGCGAATCGCCCGTGTAGTCCGGTATCGAGTGGTAAAGCGCGGGCTCCATGTAGTTGTGGCCGAGGATGACGGCGCCCTTTTGCCGCTTCAGGCGGTTTATCTCGCACGCGATTTCAGCCTTCTGTTTCAGCTTGTAATCCAGCACCACGTCGGCCAGGAGCGATTTAAGGTGCTCGTACATGGCCCCCGGCGTTTCCGGGTACCTTATCGGCGGCCGCATATCTCTAACGCACCTCCTTTCCTTAAAAGGCGCGGAAGGAACGATATTCCGGACATGCCGCGCTGCTCGTAACGGAGCTACGGCACCGTTTCAATCCTCCATCGTCCCGTCGGCGCGGCTCGGCTATCACCCCTGCTCCCACGTGATCAAACCCGGTATGAACGGGTTTGGGAGGTTTCGATGCTTAGGAACGGCCCGCAGCGACACTCCAAACCGTCCTGATTCGCTGCAGGGGATAATTCCCCTGTACATGAAGACGCCTTCGGGGCCCTTCCACTGGCGGTCGAGGGCCATGGGGTAGGCGACGCCTTCTTCGATTTGTCCCTGGGTGTTGAGCGCGCCGGCATACATCTGTATCTCGACCCATGAAGGGTCTATCGGGCCCAAGTGCACTTGGGCCGATACGCCTACCGACGAGCCGACCGGCATTTCCTTCCCGCCGGATATCTCGATAGATATGAACCTGATCTGGGCCCACCGCATGAACAGGTTCATCTTCCAGTCCCACATCTCTCGCGCGACCAGGAAATTATCCGCGGCTAACGCCTTCCACCGATCCCCCGCCGGCAGGTAGGCCTTCTCGGCGTATTCCCTGACCATCCTCAAGGCGCTGAACATCGGTATGCAGGTCTTCATCGCCTTCTTCATTCGTTTTATCCATTCGCGCGGCATTCCGTCGGCTCCTCGGTCGTAGAACATAGGTACTATATGTTTTTCGAGCAGTTCGTAGATCGCTCGGCTCTCCACCTGGTCCTGGTAGGAATAATCCGAGTATTCCTCGCCCGTACCGATCGCCCAGCCGTTGGTGCCGTCGTAGGCTTCGCACCACCAACCGTCGAGTATCGAGCAGTTGAGCACGCCGTTGGCGGCGGCCTTCATCCCGGAGGTGCCGGACGCTTCGAGCGGCCTGCGGGGCGTATTGAGCCATACATCGCAACCCTGGACGAGCATCCTTGCGACGCCGAGATCGTAGTCCTCCAAAAAGACTACGCTGCGCCTGAACCTGGGATCCCTGGTCGCGCGGATTATTTCCTGGATCAGCTTCTTGCCCTCGGAATCCCGCGGGTGTGCCTTGCCCGCGCATATGATTTGGACGGGACGATCCCTGTTTCCGATGATGGCGGCGAGGCGGTCGAGGTCTTTGAACAGGAGCGTGGCGCGCTTGTAGGCAGCGAATCGCCTGGCGAAGCCGATGGTCAATGCCTCCGGATCGAGCGCCTCCTCGGCGGCGGCGATCTCGTCGTGTCCTGCGCCCCTCCGAACCAGCTGTATCTTCAGTCTCTCGCGAACCCACGCCACCAGCGACGCGCGGCATTTCTCGTGGACGCGCCACAGCTCCGCATCGGGTATCCTGTCCGGCGCGGTCCAGCCTTCCATAGCGTCGCACGCATCATAGGCCCACCGCGCCCCGGCGTATCGCTGGAACAGCGCGTCGAGTGCGTCCGACATGTAGGAGCGTATATGGACGCCGTTGGTTATGGAGAATATCGGTATTTCATGGGTGGGCACGTCCGGCCAAGCGTCCTTCCACATTTCGCGAGAGACTCTCCCGTGCAGCTTGGAGACTCCGTTAGACCATCCTGCAGTCTTGATGGCGAGCAGCGCCATAGAGAACGGTTCGCCTTCGTCGTGCGGGCGGATGCGGCCGAGGGCCATGAAGGTCTTCCTGTCGCAGCCGAGGCGTTGATACCATGACCCGAAGTAGCGATCTATCTGGTCGGGACCGAACCGATCTATGCCGGCCGGAACGGGCGTGTGCGTAGTGAATACGCTGCCGGCCATCACCGCCTCGCGCGCCTGCTCGAAAGAAAGCCCCTTCTCCTCCACTAGGACCCTTATCCTCTCGATGGCCAAAAAGGCCGAGTGGCCCTCGTTCATATGGCAGACTTCCGGCTCCAATCCCAGGGCCCTCAGCGCCCTGAACCCGCCGATGCCGAGGGCTATCTCCTGCTTAAGCCTGTGCTCGTGATCTCCCCCGTACAATTGGTCCGTTATGGAGCGGTCGTCCGGATGGTTTGCATCCATGCGCGAGTCGAGCAGGAACAGAGGGACGCGCCCCACCTGGACGCGCCATATTTGCAGCCGCACCTCTCTATGCACAGGCGCCAGCTCCACGGAAACCGTAATCGGACGGCCCTCTGCATCCCGCTCCAGAGAACAGGGCAGGTTGTAGAAATCGTTCGCGTGCAGGAATTCCTGCTGCCATCCATCCGCGCTCAGGTACTGGCGACAGTACCCGTTATGATAGAACAAGCCGACTCCGACCAGCGGAAGTCCGAGACCGGAGGCCGATTTCAAGTGATCGCCGGCCAGGACCCCCAGCCCGCCGGAGTAGATCGGAAGGCATTCGTGGATGCCGAACTCCGCCGAGAAATACGCTATCCTGGTCCGCCGCCCCTTTGCGACCTTCTGGTCGTACCAAGTCTTCTTGGACATGTAGGCGTCAAGGGCCTTCTTGACGCGGTCGAGCCTTGCCAGGAAATCCTCGTCCCGCTCGAGTTCCCTCAGCCGCTCCTGGCTCACCGAACCAAGCATCGCTATCGGATTGTGCCTGGTAGCCTTCCACGCCTCGGGATCCACCGCCACCAGCAACTCCCGCGCTTCGTGCGTCCACGTCCACCACAAGTTGCAGGCTATTTCGCGAAGCGGCTGAAGCCGCTTCGGCAACGATGGAACCACAGTGAATTGGTGGACCTTCCGCATCCTCACCTCCTCGCTTTTTAGGCTCCGAAACAGAATTCCCTTATTTTCAGTCGGTCATTGTTTCCCGACAATTCCTGGCTTGGCGTCGGCACCCGACTCCCCGCCGGCCCCGGGCCTGCCTTCGCTGCCCGATCGCATCGCGGCCACAGCCCGCTTCAAAAACCTATGCGGGAAGACGGGATAAAAGTTCAGCTTGTCGGCCAGCTCCAAGATTTCAGCCTCGGACAGCGGCGAGCAACCCGCCAGGGCGGTCAGGACCACGGCCTTCTCGGATGGCATCATGACTGTTCCCAGCGCGTCTTCGATCGTCGCGGATGCGCCTTTATTCAATAGGGACGCCGCTCGCCTCCTGTCCGGCATCCCCTGAACAAGCATATCCGCAGCTTTTTTTCTCCACGAAGCGGCCTTCTCTACATCCCCCTTGAGATGCCACGCGATCGCCACGAGCAGACACGAAGATGCCGCACCCTCAGACCAGTCATTTCCCGCCCTCGGCTCGCATTTCTCCGGCGCCCCCTTTTCGATGCCGACGTGGAATTCGACGGCCCCGGCTAATGGGCTTCCGCCCATCTCGGAGACTTCGCGCAGCATCCCGTCCAAGTCTCCGGACATATAGAGCAGGTTAAGCAACGAGACGGAACGCAACGCGCCGCTCCGGGAGTCGTTTTTAACTGCCTCGCAATATTCCTCGTGTACCTTGCGCGCACCGGCCATGTCTCCCATAGCCGCGCGGATGGCTATGCGCCGCAGATTGAGATCCGGATCGGAAGGGTTCGAAGCTTGCAGGCCCTTTGTTTCCTTTTCCAGCGCTTCGAACTCGCCCAAGGCAAACCGCATCTCGAACAGCAACCTTTCGGCGCCGGGGAAGGAGGGGTTGAGCTTAACGGCGGCGGAGCAGGACTCGCGCGCCGCGGCGAATTCGCCCCGCCCGGCCATGTGATACGCCCTGGCGAACAACGGATAAGGATTGCTCGGATCGGCAGCTATCGCCTTATCGTACCATCCGATTGCCTCCTCCGCTCTAGGGGATATGCGCCCGCGGAGATACATTAAGAGGGAATCGCCGCTCTCCTTCTCAAGCATCCTGTCGTAAAGCCGAACAGTCTCTTCGATCCGCCCTTGGATCTGCCGTATCGTCTGGTAGCTCCTGTGCCATTCGACCGCTACAGGGCGCGCATTCAGACCCTTCTCGAGGAATTCCGCGCATCTGGCGGCTTCGTCCATCGTCAGACCGGTGAGAGTATATATCCGCACCAGCGCCTCGTCCCGCGGGCGCAATCCCATAAAATGCTCGACGAAGCGCAGCCTGTCGTGCGGAGGTATCGCGCCCACCAAGGCGTGAAGCATCCCGCCGGCCGTAGGGACCATGCTGAGGCGCATTTTTCGCGGCGCCAGGATACGATGAAAGTCAGAAAAGACATAATCAACGCCATCCAGCTTCAAGAACTTTTCTCCGAACAGGAAGCGGCGTTCATGCTCCTTCTTTCCCGTTCCGCGTTCGTGGAGGAGCACGGCCGCCCCTCTCGGGTTAAGGACCCATGCCGGTTTGTCCGAGAAACGGGCCAGCCATCCCGATCTCACGGAAAACTCGATCGTCTCCTCCCAAGAGTCTTTCTCGCCCGCTTTCCCCATGCGGATCGTGGCCCTGTGGTCTCCCTCGGCCAAGGTCACGGCCACGACGGATTCCGGGGGAACCGCAACCGATTCGTCCCCGTCCACGCTTACCGAAAGGACCGCCTCGAGGCCGTTGACGATGTGCACCTTTCTGTTAAGCGCCACGTATGAATTGATCGCGTAGAGAGCCGCTGCGGCTATCGTCGCCGCGCACAGCCATACGATCCAGCGGCGGCCGGTCGGCGCCGGCTTTTCATCAACGGCAGGTTGTTGTTCCGCGATCTCGCTCATTTTGGCCTCCTCTTTATATTGAGTCTTGGCCTTTGGCCCCGATTCTACCGCCAGTACTGAGGCCCGGAATCACAAGGCCAGCCTCGGCAGATATTCCGGCGCATCGTTGAACGGAGCGAGTTCGCCTTGTGCGATCTTGTATATTCGCCCCATGCTCGCCCTGGCGGCCTTCGCCAGCGGTTCGTAGGGTTTGTTGCACACATCGAGAAAGCCTACGTTGGAGCATGCTCCGTCAACTCTGCCCAGGGCCGGCTGATCGTATAGATCCGACCAGTGCGCGCCGATGCACCACGGCTTGGCCGCGGCGTCTTCGATGTAGACTCGAAAGGCCCTGCCGCGAGCCTCTTGGTCCCGCACGCGCATCATTCCGCCTCCGGGCAGCCCGGCGTCGAGCGCACCGAAGTGCCATTCGCCTATCAGCACCGGCTTATTCAAGACCGCCGACACCTTGTCGCCGGCATCGGGATACGGACGATCGTGGTAGCAGTTCAGACTTACGACGTCGAAGCTCCGCATCGCCTCGATCACCCATGCGGGAGGCAAGGTGAAATAGCGGGCGCCCAGGTTCAAGTGATTCGGGTCGGCCTTTCGACAAGCCTCGCCCAGCGAATCGAAAAGCTTAGTGACCATCACCGCGCTGAAAGCCGTAAGGTCGCGGCGGGCGGTTTCGTTCAGCGGCGAGATCCACGGCCCTTCCGTGATTTCGGCGAACGTGGTTTTCACGCCCCATTTTTCTGACAGTCTTTCGTCGGTGCGATACCTCTGCCTAAGCAGCGTGGCGAGCATCTGGCGGCAAGCGCCGCCGGTCGAGTTCAACAGCATGCCGACGCCCGGCGGATCGTTTGAAAATGCCCATTCGGGCTCGTTCATTAGGAAGTATCCGATCATCGCGGGATCTTCGGCGGTTGCTCGAAGCGGTTCGGCATAGGCCTTCAGATCCTCGCGGAACCACGGATCGTATACGTCTGGGAAATCCCTATATACCTTCGGCGTGTTGGGGAAGTCCGGCCGCAGGGATCGGACGTAAGGAAACTTCGCCCCTGATGCCGCCCTCCAGTCTGACCCCCAGCCCATCGTGTTGAACCCGAATTCCACCAGGTGGCCGAGCGTTATTTCGACCCATTTTTCGTACCAGAGGTCCGGTCCGAAAGCCCTTATGAAATTGGCCGCCAAGAAGTTGATCGTACGCGGCCGTCCGGGCCGCTCCGAGTAGACGGCGGAGAACGGTCCTTTCGGGTCGGGCAGCCATGCGGCGGCCTTTTCGATTCCCGAGATAGCCGCGGGTACGCCCGGCCTTACGCCGTTTATCCCAGCCGACCAGAACACGTATCCGTCCGGGTCTACCATCCACCATCTCTTCCCATCGTGACGTACGCCGAAGAACCCTTTCGCGTCAAAGCGCCTGGCCGGGCTGCCGCCCCATCGGGAATGTCCTGCTTGGCGCACGTGCGCGACCGCCCTGCCCGCCTGGTCGAGAAGGCGCGAGGTGGCTTCGTCGGCGCCGCGCGTCCTGCCGGGCCAGTCGCCCAGCCTGTTTTGCCCCAGTTCGTCTATCAGCGGGCCTTTGGCGATCAGCGGGACCTCAAGCCGCGGCGGCTCGTCCTGCGAGATAAAAATATCTGTGACGCACCATCGGGCGGGAGGCTCCCCCATGCGGAGCACCGAAAGCGTGACGCGGTCCACCTTGGCAAGCTGCACTCGCGCCCCGCCGCATGTCGGCAATATCCACGCCCCTTCCCTTTCGTACCGCCACCTGTTCAGTTTCACCGCATTCGGCAGGGGGATCCGTATGCGGGCGGAGCACTGGTTCAAAGCCGAAAACCCCAGGTCGAACCTCGGCCCTCCCTCGCCCTCGCGCAGCGAGAGCACGAATACGACCATTTGGCGACCGTCCAGGAGCATGTCGGCGCGGAGATACGCGGCGTTCGCCAGGCCGCCTGGCGCAAACTTGTACAGGATACCCGCTCCCGGCGATGCCGCAGCGTACCAATACGCGCCGGGTATCGGCGCC
>CALKMO010000079.1 GCA_937991785.1 uncultured bacterium
GCCGTGCGCGCACTCTATGCGGCCATCGTCTCCGACACCGGCCGGTTCTCCTACTCCAACTCCACGCCAAGGGCGATGCGCGTGGCCGCCGAAATGCTCGAACGCGGCGCGGATCCTGAGACCGCATGGCTCGGCCTGTACATGAACCGATCCATGGCGGAAATAGAGCTGGAAAACCGCGCCCGGGCCAGCCTTGAGACGCATTTCGGAGGCCGGGTGGCGGCAATAAGTCTGGCCGCAACAGACTTTAAAGAGTTCGGCCTCGGTCCCGAGGCGACGCAGGATTTCGCCATCATACCGCTTTTGCCGGAAGGCGTCGTAATCGGGATATATTTTTATGAGATGGACGGGGGGCGGAAGACCAAGGCGAGCTTGCGTTCCGTCGGCGGCGTGAGGGTGGACAGACTGGCTGCGGAATTCGGAGGCGGTGGACATCAAAAGGCCGCCGGATGCGTCCTTGAAGGTTCGCTTGAGACGGCCAAGCGGAGGTTCATGGGCGCGGTCGAGGAATATCTTATCGGAATCCCACCTGAAAGCCGATGCGCTAAGGCGCCCACCAAATCATCGAACAAAAAGGCGTACGGTAGAAAGAAGGAAAGCCGCTAACAAAAAAAGCGGGGCCGACAGGGTAAAATGCCCGAGGTCTTTTTAAAGCTATAACTTATTGTTAGAAAAGAGGTTATATTGGATGCCTTGAACCAGTTCCCTGTGCTTGTAACCTATTATACAACAATGAGTTATGAATACGGCGTTGTGCTCTTCGATCAAACATCCGGGTTCCCTGACAGGATTCGATCCCTTGATTACTCTCAAATCGGGATGTTACTGGCCTCTCAACTAGTTCAACGCATATTGGCCGGGCTTATGCGGCGTTATATAACTTTTTGCATTACAACATAGTGCGTTGCCTTAATTATGCAGCGTAGTCAATATCAGGCTTATGGATGCAAGGTCCACCCGTCAGGAAGAGGCTCATCTCTTGGGACCGTCGCGGTAAAAACCGGACGCCAGCCCCAGGATTTGTATATCGCGGAAGGAGCAGGAATTCGATAAAGTAAAAAGGTGATTCTGAATCGGCGGGAGCGGGGACGGGGGACGTAGAGGGAAAGGATTCAAAAATGGCTATTCTGGTTGAAATGCCAAAAGCAAACGAGAACATGACCGAGGGCACGGTAGGCCGTTGGCTGACGGCCGAGGGCGATCGCGTCGAGATGGAGACGATGCTGGTGGAGATCATCACGGACAAGGCCGTTTTCGAGCTGCCTTCGCCGGCGGCCGGCGTGCTCCTTAAGCAAGTTGTGCCCGAGCGTTCGGTCGTTCCTGTCGGCTACGTGATAGCGATAATCGGCGCGGAGGGCGAAATCGCCCCTGACGTATCCGCAATCAATCAGAAGGTGATGGCCGAGCACGCGGCGGCGATGGCGGCTGGACCAGCCGGTCCATCGACGTCCGATGGAGGCGGCGACCGCCGGGGCGCCTCGCCGGGCGACGGTACCGCTGCCGCCGGCCAGAACGCGGGATTGTCCGGCTCCGAGGGAGGTACGCCTATAGTGAGGGCGACCCCGGCTGCTCGGAGGATCGCGAAGGAGCTGGGCATTGACTTGCTCGAAGTTCAGAAATCCATAGGTTTCGACAGGCCTGTGGGCGAGGCGGATGTCAGGGCCTTCGCGGCGCGTTCAGGCGGGGCGTCAGATAGGTCGGCGCCCGCGCGCTAGAACAGCGGCTGCCGATTTTCGGCTCACGTTCCCCGCGAAACGGCATCCGATGCCGTACGGCAAAGCCGGTTTTTGCTGAGGAAGCGGATACCATGATCGTCGGCATGGGCGCGGACCTCGTGGAAATCGCCAGGATACGCGGTGTTTACGAGCGCCATGGAGAGCGCTTCCTCAACAGGCTGTTGACCGAGCGCGAGCGCGAATACTGTCTGAGACATAAAGATCCCGTACCGAGGCTCGCCGGCAGATGGGCCGTCAAGGAAGCCGCGATGAAGGCTCTCGGCACCGGATTGTCCGGCGGGATATCGTGGCGCGATTTCGAGATACTCCCTGACGGACGAGGAAAACCGGAACTCAGACTTTCTGGAAGGGCTGCGGAAATGGCCGCGACTATCGGCGCGAAGAAATATCACGTTACGATAACGCATTCGAGGGACGCCGCTTTCGCAAGCGCTATCTTTGAAGATGGGCGTTGATCCCGTCGGCTTTAAGGCCCGAACCCCGGAACGGATCGGCTGCGGAGGCGGAGGGAGGGAACCGGCCGGAGCGATAGGTCTTGCGCGGCTCAAGTTGAGTTTTAGACCATCGGCAAATCCAGACGCGCGGATCGTCGAACCGGGGGCAAGTCAGACATGCTCGAAAGGTCAAAGAAATGGGATCGCGGGAAACATCGCCGGGACCGATCGCCTTCAGCTCAGTTACGGTGTTCGGCGCCGGAGCGCTAGGCATGTTCCTCGGAGCGCATTTATCGAAGGTCCTGCCCGTCACGCTGGTGGGGCGCAGGACTCATGTTGAGGCTATCCGGCGGCGGGGAATTCTGGTCGGAGGAAATTACGGAACCGGCGGGAAACCGGAAGGAACGGAGGAAGGCGGGAAAGGCAAAGCCGGCGGGATGGGCGAATGCACCGGGAAAGGAGATGCGAAAAAATGTCGCCGGGAAGATAACAAGCGTGAATCGTACGCAGTTTTCCGCGCAGAAGAGATATGTCCGCCGATATCTCCCGGCACGTTATGCCTAGTTTGCGTAAAGGCGTACGATGTTGGCAGGGCCGCCCGCATCATAGCGGATGCGGGAGCTGAGCGGGATGCGGCCGCCGTAGTTTTCCTCCAGAACGGCATCGGATTCGAAAAGGAGGCAGCGGCCGCGCTTGGGAAAGGGGTGCGAATGGTTTCCGCGGTCTGCCACATCGGCGCTACCGTAGCGGACCGAGGGACGGTTGACGGCTGGGGCGGCGAGATGCTCTGCGAGGACAGCGCTGCCGGCCGCGCATTCGCCGGCCTGCTGCGGAAGGCCGGATTGAATGCTCGGATGTGCCGCGATATAAGACGTCAGCGGTGGAAGAAAATCGCCATGAACTGCGCGCTGAATCCGGTTACGGCCATACTTGGTGTGCGGAACCGCCTGGCCATAATTCCGGAACTAAGGCCGATCCGCGCGGCTGTCCTCGGCGAATGCGCGGCCGTCGCGGCGAGGATGGAGGGCATCCGATTGCCGCTTCGATCGCTTTTGGCGGAGTTTGAGACGCGCGCCGCGGCGTCCAACAACGTCAATTCGATGCTGCAAGACATACTTGCAGGCAGGCGCACTGAAATTGATTATCTGAACGGTTTTTTTGAACGCCAAGGGCCTCGTCTCGGCATCCCCTGCCCTGTAAATTCCGCGCTGGCCGCCATCGTCAGGGCGATATCCGCCGGGCGCATGGGATGGAAACACACAGACCTGCGCCTATAAGACTTGAGCATACCGGGAGCCGGTGCATATCCGCCCGCGGCGGACGGATCCGGCGCGAAGACCTTGCGGTTGCCGCAGGCGTCATAGACGAACCGCGCGGCCCAGACGAGGCGGCCCGGATCGCCGGCGACGCTCCCCCACAGCCCCGTCACGTTCCCCCGGCCGTCGGTAGCGTAGGAATAAACCGCCGCGCCGGCGGGCTATTTCCCGCCGCCCCGCCCCTGCCGTCTTCGCCCCGAGTGCCTTGTGTGCCATTGATGCGCCCTCCGCA
>CALKMO010000080.1 GCA_937991785.1 uncultured bacterium
GAAATCAGGCATGAAACCGAATCCTTTGACTATGGTCGCCGTACACATGCCTACCAAGTCCGCTCCGACGAAGGCGTACTCCGCGGCGTCCTCCGGTTCGAATACCCCGCCTATACCCGTTATTACCGCATCTGGCCCGCAGGCCTTGCGCATCTCGTAGACATCCCTCAACCCCAGCGGTTTGAGCCACGGACCGTTTGTGCAGGCCATCCCTACTTCTTTCTGAAGGTGGTACATAGAGCGGGTCGGATCGTCGTGGTTTATCGGCGGCACCGCCAACCTGTTGGCCGCCCCGCACACCGAATCCGCCCCGGCCTCGAATGCTGCCTTGGCTATCGGTCCAATCCTCCCGCCCTCGGGCGTCAGCTTCAAAAAGAGCGGCACTTTCAGCGCCTTTTTGACCGTTCCCACTATCGTCCGGACTATCTCCTCCTGCGATCCCATGCTGGCCCCTGTTTTCGGCCCTTTCCCGCAGGATTTTCCCGTAAGCTGCACATTGAACGACATGTTAGGGCAACACATATTCAGCTCTATAACGTGCGCCCCGGCCGCCTCGCACTGCTTAGCCATCTTTACCCAGCCGTCGGGCCCCTCGTCGCCTGCGTAAGTAATGTTCGCGTATAGTATCAACCCTGGGACGCGCTTGCGCCCCGTTTCGATCAACCTGAGCAATTCGTCGAGCGTCAATCGCTTCTCCGCCGTGAAGGTAAGCAGCTTTTTATCTTCGTACCAACCGTAACGCGGAACGCGGTTTATATACGGGAGCGGGTAAACTGTAAGCTTGAGGCTCGCCGCAGCCCATCCATTCTCCCATATCCGCTCAAGCTGTTCTATGGTCATCGTCGTCGGACCTGAAGAAACGACGAACGGGTTGCGATACTTCAACCCGCACACTTCAAGCGGCATCTCGAAATCAGTGAATTTCGGCATGTTGCGTCTCCTTGCTTAAAACGCTGATCTTGGGGAAACGAATCCGGCCCTCGTTGCGCACTTCGCCTGTCCGAACAGCGGCCGAGTATCGCGCGCCCGGATGCAGCCGCAGCCGCCCGGATCCTGAAACCTGCGCTACGCCCGGGAAAATCCGCAAGGATTTCGCCTGGGCGCCAGCCCCCGGCGAACGGTCCTGCCGGCGGCGCCACGCCGCGGCCAGCCCCCCCCCGCCTTCCGATTCTTCGAAAGCGGCGCTCGGCCCGGCCGCCTCTTATATCACGATGCGGCGCGTCCGCAAATTTCATTCGGCCATAGTCCTTGGCGCGCGATACGGTATCGTCGCTGGGCGAACCATATCTCGGAAGCGCCCCTTCTCATGGAAGCGGAGGAGCCTATCGGGCGTCCTTCAGCCGTGCGGGATACGGCCTGCGCCATTGCGCGCTTAAGCGCTAACGGTACGTAGCCTCGCCAATACAGGCGGAATCGCATCCGCAGTGCCTTCGATATCCACCCACTCGCCCGAAAAGAAAGCCTGGTGAACGCCGACAAGCCGTTACGCGGCTACAATTAGGGATCGAACCGGGCATCAAGCTCCCTTCAGGCGAGCGACGATGCGCTCGGCCAGCGCATCGGCCAACATCCCGATTCCTTCCTGCCCGCGTTCCGTCGAAGCCTTCCGGGCATCCTCGCCGAGTTGAGCAAAACACGGGTCGGCGGGGTCCAGACAAACTTTCTCGGCATCCATAAGCGCCGCAGCTATGCTTCCGCGGCGCCAGCCGGCCTCGCGGCTCCTCCCAGGCCTCAAAGCCGCCATATCCACCAGCTCCGGCATCAAGGCCAGCCCCATGGAAGTCTCTTCCAGCGCGGCGTGATCGCCGGCGAGCTTCACTTTCGGGGCCGCAATATCGGTCTCGTTGCCGCGAAGCACCAACACATCCGGATGCTCCGCCTCAAAAGGAGGCACAACCTCGTCGAGAATGCCTTTCCATGGATAATGTCCGGCCAAGAGGACGATGACGCGGAACCCGAAGCAGGCCAGCTTCCCGAGCGTCGTCCGTACTATCGCGGCGGCGGCATCGGGAGGTTGGTAAAGCGACCAAGGGAACGCGCCATGTCCCCCTCCAGATCCCCACCACATGATCGGCAGCACGACTCCGCCGGTTTTTTCCGCCACGCGGCAGCATATCCTGTCCGCCTTCAAGCCGTCGAATCCTATCGGGAGATGCCAGCCGTGATGCTCCAACAGCCCCAGCGGCCAGAACGCCACGGGCGTAGCAGCCACTATGTCCGCCAGCCCTTCCGGCCTAAGATCCTCGTACCTCCCCCAAGGCGCCCCTTTCTCCGCCATGTTTCTCCTCCCCTATCGGCTACGGCACTTCCGGATGAGCGGACCGCCCTCCGCATTAAGCGTGCTCTTCCTCATGCTGCCATGCCTCCCCAGCCCATTCCAGACCAGCTTGCGGCGCCGCCCCTCCTCCGGCTCCGAAGTCGGTTCCACCAGCATATTAGCGTCCCGTCCACGCGAACGCCGCACATCAAGGCAGCATCTCGAGATCGCCGATGTCTTCCAGCCTGACCGTAGGCACTTCCTTCCACTTGAAATCGGAATCAGGCGGCCCGCCTTCCGCGGAAAACCGATGTCGCCACTTCTCCTTGAACTTAATGTTGTTCTTCACCGTAAGGTACCTGTAATTCAAAGATGGAGTGCCTGCCGTGGTTACGTTTTCAAAATGATACATCTCCACCTCGGGCAAGTAGACGCACTTCTTGCCGAGTTCCCTTGCGCGGTAGCAATAGTCTATGTCCTCGTACTGCACGGGAGAGAACCGCTCGTCCAATGGACCTAATTCTCGCATTAGGGATGCCGACATCAGCCAGCATGCGGAGATCAGAGCCTGTACCTCGCGGGTACTATTGAACCGCGGATCGTCCCGCGGCTCGCCACGGCCGATAAAATCCACCCGCCCTCCCCGCGATACCGAACAGCCGGCGCACTGGATCAAATATGGCGGGAAAGGGTAGATCAACTTCGGCCCCACTATGCCGCACTTCGGGTCGCGCTCGAGGTACCCCGCCAAACGTTCCAACCAGCTCTTGGTGCGCACAACCACGTCGCTGTCCATAAGGGCGACATAATCCGCGTCAACACGTTCGAAGGCAGCGTTCCGCCCGGCTATCGCGCCCTTGTTCTCCGGGAACCTCAGGATGTCGCAGGAAATCCCAGCACAGGCGGCTTCCTCGGCGAACCTCTCGAAAACCAACGGAACGCCGTCGGTCGAACCGTTGTCGACAAGATGAACGCGAAGCGGACGCCACGGAACAGATAGCAGCGACTTCAGGCATCGTGCGACGTACCCGGCCTTGTTGTACGCGAGAATTATTATCGCCACACTCTTCATGGCCGATAATGATGGCAAGCGTGCGGCGATACGGCAAGATGCAACGCGGCCTGCAACCGGAAAACGCTCGCTTGCCGGCAGAACCGATCCGCCGATGCCGCTATAGAGAACACCGTTTTTCGGACCGGCGGCCAGAGTCGGATTGGGAACCTAAAAACGGCGGAAGGGAGGGAGGCGGCGTCTACGACGGGCAGGCGGAGGCATAGTCCGAAGTTAAAGGCGCAAGCGGCCCTGGAGGCGATCCGGGAGGACAACGCGGCCAACGAGGTTGCCGGCCGTCACGGGGGCCATCCATTCCGGGTCGGGCTGTGGAAGAGGATCGCCCTGGAGCGGTTGCATGAGGTTTGGGAAGCGGGGTCCGCACGGCGGCGGCCCGGGATCTTCAACAGCGATCAGGGGGTGCAGTTCACTAGCCCGGCATCCACGGGTCGGTTGAAACGGGAAGGGATCCGTATGAGCATGGATGGGCGAGGACGGGAGTTCGACAATATTTTCATGTGGCGGCTGTGGCGGAGCGTAAAGCACGAGGATGTCTACCTGAAGGGCTCCGAGAGCGGGTCGGAGGCCCGGATCGGTCTGGAGCGGTACTTCCGATTCTATAACCGGAGGCGCCCGCACCAGGCGATTGGTTACCGGACCACGGAGGCGGTCTATTCCGGAAGGGCGAGCATGTCGGCGGCTGTGGGGTGTTGATCGAAAGGATAGGAGGCTCCGGGGGCGAAGACATGTTCACGGGTTTTCAACAGGGTTTTCAGTCTCCGCCCAGCTCCCTCTCGAAAACAACTCTACGGCGATGACTTTTGGGGCTCGATAGCGGGGGCCGCCGCAGAATTACTAGGACATGCCGCACCCTTGCTTCCGATCCGTCGGCCGCAACGGCCTGGCCCT
>CALKMO010000081.1 GCA_937991785.1 uncultured bacterium
AACGGTTCTCAATTTTTCATCGTGACAAAGAAAGACGGTTGCGACTGGCTGGACGGCAGACATACGGTGTTCGGGCGCGTGGTAAAGGGGCGGGAAGCGGTGGACGCCATAGGGAACTGCAGGACGGATGCGCGCGATAGACCGCTAGAGGAACAGAAGATCGAGAGCGCCTCGGTCCTGAAGAAGCGGGAGCACGAATACAAGGTCAAGAAGCTCGAGTAGCCCTCCCGAGGCTTCGCCGCTGGGCGCCGTCCGGCATAGCGGGGCGGAGGGTCGCAGGCAAGTGGAGACGGCGCATAATAAGGAGCGCGCGAAATGGAAAACCCGCAGGTGCTGTTGAAGACTACCGCCGGAGACATAGTGGTCGAACTGTACGAATCCGCGGCGCCGAATACGGTGGCGAATTTTATCGAATTGGTGGAGAAGGGTTTCTACAACGGCGTCTCGTTCCACAGGGTAATCAAGGACTTCATGATACAGGGAGGAGATCCGACGGGGACCGGACGCGGGGGACCGGGGTACCGCTTCGCCGACGAGTTCCAGAACAACCCATATCGGGTCGAGTACATGTCGGTCGCGATGGCCAACGCCGGTCCGAACACGAACGGGTCTCAGTTTTTCATCGTCACCAAGCGCGACGGCTGCTCGTGGCTCGACGGCAAACATACCGTGTTCGGCAGGGTGGTGGAAGGCGAAAAGGCGGTGCTGGCGATAGAGGGATGCAGGGTCGGCGCCGGGGACAGGCCCGTCGAGCCGCAGCGGATAATCGAGGCCTCCGTCATCCGGAAGAATCCCCATCCCTACAAGGTTCGGACGCTCTGATGGCCATCAGGACGGCGGTCATAGGCGTCGGCAGGATAGGCTCCGCGCACGCCAGGATATACGCCTCGCTGCAGGGCGTCGAACTCGTCGCCATCGCCGACCCGGCCGATAAGGCGCGCGAACTTGCCGGCGAGCTCGGATGCGCCGCCACGGCCGACTGCCGGTCGCTCGCCGGCAAGGTTGACGCCGTTTCGGTCGCGGTACCTACGAGCCTGCATGCCGAGGTCGCCGGGTTCTTCCTGGAGCGGGGCGTGCACTGCCTGGTCGAGAAGCCGCTCGCCCGCACGTCGGCCGAGGCGCGCCGGCTGGTCGAGCTGGCAGATTCGCACGGGGTGAAATTGCAGGTCGGCCACGTCGAGCGCTTCAACGCGGCGGTCGCGGAGGCCGCGAAACACATAGCGGACCCGCTTTACGTGGAGGCGAGCCGCGTAAGTCCCTTCCCGTTCCGATCGGCAGACGTAGGCGTGATAATGGACCTTATGATCCATGACATAGATCTTATATTGCATCTGGTCGGATCGGAGGTCGCGGACGTGAGGGCCGCCGGAGCGCCGATACTCTCCGAAAAGGAGGACGTCGCGTCCGCGCGGATCGAGTTCGCCTCCGGCGCGGTGGCCAACGTGACGGCCAGCCGCGTGGCATTCAAGACCGAGCGGAGGATGCGGATATTCTCGCGCGACGGCTACGTCTCAGTGGACCTGCTCAACCGAACGGTCACGCTCGCCAGGAAACGGGAGGCGCTGGCATCGGGGAGGATCAGGATATCGGAGCTGACGCCCCAGGACGTGGGGCCGAACCCGCTCGAATTCGCGCTGAAGAACCTGATCGAGGTCGAGGAGATAGCTTGCCCGGCCGGAAACGCTCTCAGGGACGAGATCGAATCGTTCGTTTCATGCGTGAGGACCGGGGCGACGCCCTTGGTAACCGGCAGACACGGGGCGCTGGCGGTGGAGACGGCGGAAAGGATACTGGCGGAGGTAGGGCGCGGACCCGGCGGAGACGAAAGGGCATGATCATCGCGATAGACGGGCCGGCCGGGTCGGGCAAGAGCACGGCCGCGCGCAACCTGGCGAAAAGGCTCGGCCTGACCTACATAAACACCGGCGCCATGTACAGGGCGGTGGCCCTGCTGGCCATCGAGGATGGGCGCAGCCTGAAGGACGAGGATGCCGTCGCCAGGATAGCGCGCTCGCTGGACATCCGTTTCGAGCAGGACGGCGAGAGCCCGCGCTATATCGTGAACGGCAGGGACAGGACGGCAGATCTGTTCTCAGTCGAACTTACCGGCAGGCTCGAACCGGTGGTCAACTCCCCAAGGGTCCGCGGGGCGCTGGTCGAGAAGATGCGCGAGATGGCCGCGCGCGCCGCGGTGTCCGAAGGGACGGGCGGCGAAACCGGCGGGGTGGTGATGGAGGGGCGCGACATAGGCACCGTCGTATTCCCCGGCGCCGACTGCAAGTTCTACCTGCACGCGGAGCTGTCCGAGCGGGCCAGGCGCAGGGCTTCCGAACTGATCGGGCGCGGGGAAAAGGTCGACATCGCCGAGATCGAAAGGCAGATCGCGGCAAGGGACGAGATAGACCGCCGGCGCGACACCGGGCCTCTCAAAAAGGCCGAAGACGCCATAGACGTGGACACCAGCCGCATGTCTCCGGAACAAACGCTGGAACTCCTCGTCAGTCATATTGAGCGCCGGAAAAATGTCGGGCGATAAAACCAGGGATGGGACTCGGATGGCCGATGCCTCTCCCGCAAACCGCAGGACGCCGGGCGCGCTCGGATGCCGGCCGCGTGAGGCAGGCATCCCGTCCGGTCCGCCCGCGAAGGAGCCGCCGGATAAATGTCCGCCGAAAGACGAGTCCGATGCCGCGAGCGGGCCGGCCGGCCGGAGCCCACGGACCAATGCGCAGCCGGCGCCGGAAGGCGCGGCCGGCGGCGGTCCGCCGGCATCGCCCCAGTCCGGCGAGCCCCTGAGCCCGGGCTTTTTACGCGGGGCGTTCTACCGATTTTCGCATTTCCTCGTCAGGAACCTGTTCAGGCTTTTCCCCGTGAGATGGCACGGGGCGGAAAACGTGCCGCTCGAGGGCGGATGCCTCCTGGCGAGCAACCACCAGAGCTTCCTCGACCCGCCGCTGGTGGGCATATGCCTGCGGCGGCAGGTGCATTTCATGGCGCGAAGTTCGCTCTTCCGCGGACTTTTCGGACGGCTGATAACGGCCCTGAACGCCTTCCCGGTTGACCGCGACCGCGCAGATCCGAACACGTTCAGGGAGGCCATCAGGCGCCTCAAGGACGGCGCCGCGCTGCTGATCTTCCCCGAAGGAACCCGGTCCCCGGACGGCTCGCTGAAACCCCTGTTGCCGGGCGTAGGGATGCTGGCGCTGCGCGCCGGCGTCCCGGTGGTGCCGGTTTACATACACGGGGCGTTCCGCGCCTGGCCGCGCGGCCGGAAGATGTTTCGTTTCTTCCGCCCGATATATGTGTTCTTCGGCAAGCCGTTCGATCCGGCGGAGGCGGCCGGGAAGGGATCTTCGCGCGAGCGGTACGAGAACGTGGCTCGGACGATCGAGTCGCGCCTGCGCGAAATGGAGGCGGAGGCACACAAGCTGCATCCTCTCCTCCCGCCCCCTCCGCCGGCCGCTTCCAACGCATCCCGCTGAACGCCGGCATAGATCGTCCGGCGCGGCCGGAAGGCTCCGCGAACCGGTTCCATCGCGCCCCACTCCAACCGCGTTCATGGGAAACGGGCGGCATCGCCGGGTCGCGGGCGGATCGCGATCGTTCGCGGCGTCCGGTCCGCGATAGGGGGCCGCCAGAGAACCGGCCGGGAGCGCGGGCGTGCCCCGACGGAGAGGAAACGCGGCGGCCTCTGCCTCCAGGAACGCGGGCGCTACGGAAACGGTTACGCCGGATCCCGTTCGGTCGAGCCGCGGGCGGGCGACGCCTCCGGGCCGCCGTCGAAGCGCAGGTGGCGGGCATAGGCAGGGGGAAAATTGGAAAGAACCTTGCGGCACTTGTATTGGTAGCGGCGCTGCATCCTCCTTACCACCGCCCCCACCCGCCTCAGGCGCCTCCGCTCCGACTTCCCCGAGAACGGCATCTTGACCGCGCGCACTCCGATGTATTCGAAATAGCTGAGCGTCCCCCCGGGTTTAAGCAGCCTTGCGAACAGGTCGAAAAACTCCCTTACGGCCACGGCGTCGAAGCCGTTCATCGGAAGCCCTGAGACGATATGGTCGTACTTCCTGCCGGTCTCGAGCAGACGCGCGTCCAGCTCGTATACCCGTACGGTCACCCCGGGCTTCTTGAAGGAAGGATCCTTTTCCAGACGCTTGCGCAGAAGAGACGCGAAGCGCGGGTTGATCTCGCAAAGGTCTATCTCGCCCCTGCCAACCCTCTCTATGATGGCCCGGCTGAACACGCCGGTGCCGGCCCCCACCTCGAGGATGTTTACCGGCCCGCATCCGGCTGGTATCTCGGAAACCATCTCGGCGGCCAGCGACTTCGAGCTGGGAAGCACGGCCCCGGTGTGATAGAAGTCCCGGATGGATTGCCTCAGAAACGTCAGAAGTTCGAAGGCCCGCCTAACCATCGCAGGTCAAGCCCCCAGTCCCATAGCTCCGGTCGAAAAAGGCGGTCTGAAAATCCTAACCCCGGAGGCCGGCGCAGTCAACCGCGGGCAGCCTTGCCGCGATTGCTCGTGCCTCCCGGCGCAAGCCGGACGGGTTTTTACGGCCTCATTTATCTTTTATCGCCATTGCTGTCGAAGCATCTCAACGCCCCTCCCCCCGGCAACGATGTTTGGGTGTATTTCCAGCTGAACCCGGATGGAGGGGCTTGAAAAT
>CALKMO010000082.1 GCA_937991785.1 uncultured bacterium
CATGCCTGATTTCATAAGGCGAATGAAAGAGTACATGAAGGCCCATGGATATAGTACTTTCCGGGATATGCGCGACATACTGGTTCCGGCGATCACATCCGCTCCCGCACTGACGATCTACGACGGCCACGCGCGCCTTAAAGATGTCAGGCCTCTGGCGCCGTGCGTGTATGCCTGTCCGAACGGCGTGCCAGCTCAGGGCTACGTTCGGGCGGTGGCAAACGAGGACTTCGAGGCCGCCTTTCAACTCATAATGGCCCGCTCGCCTCTCCAGTACGCCTGCGGCAAGGTTTGCGATCATCCGTGTGAAAAGGCTTGCACAAGGGGCCTGAAGGACGAGCCGGTAATGATCCGCGCCATAAAGCGGTTCGTGCTTGAGATGGCGAGAAAGGAAGGCTGGAAGCCGAAGATACTTAAGATGCGCGCTACCAAAAAGGAAGTTAAGGTCGCCGTGGTGGGGGCGGGACCGGCCGGACTTTCCTGCGCGTTTGAGCTTGCGCGCGCTGGGTACGACGTGACGGTGTTCGAGGCGGCGCCGAAGGCAGGAGGCATGCTGAGGTACGGGATACCGGCTTACAGGTTTGGCGACGAAGACTTGGACGAAGAGATCAGGTTCGTGAGATCCGTCGGCGTCAGGTTTACCTTCGGCAAGGCGCTGGGCAGGGACTTCACCATCTCCTCGCTGAGAAAGGAAGGGTTCAAGGCCGTCTTTGTCGGCGTGGGCGCCGGGGGAAATATGAAGCTCGGCATCCCCGGAGAAGACGCCGAAGGCAGTTTGTCGGCGGTCGAGTTTCTGCGGTTCGCGGCCGAGGGGAAGCGGCCCCGAATCGGGCGGCGCGTAGCGGTCATCGGAGGCGGTTTCACTGCTGTTGACGCGGCCAGGACCGCGCGGCGTCTAGGCGCAGGCGAGGTTTACATACTATATCGCCGCACGCGGGGAGAGATGCCGGCAACGGAGGAGGAGGTTTGGGAGGCCGAAGAAGAGGGCGTGAAGGTGATGTACCTGGTAGCTCCCCAAGAGATACTCGCGGATGGCGGCAGGGTCGCCGGCATCAGATTAGTGCCGCACACTTTGGCTGCGAAGTTTGATTCTTCCGGCCGCAGGAAGCCAGTCGAAGTGCCCGGCGCCGAGTTTGTTTTGAAGGCGGATACGGTCATATCCGCCATCGGGCAGTCCGTGGCTGCGGATACCGGTCTCAGGATCACCGACAGGGGAACGATCGAGGCGGACGAGGAAACCCTCGAGACGCCTACGAGAGGCGTGTTCGCCGGCGGCGACTGCGTGCTCGGTCCCAAGGATGTCATATCCGCCATTGCTCAAGGCAGGAAGGCGGCGGTTTCGATAGACAAGTTCCTGTCGGGCAGGAAGGCTTTCCTCGATTACGATCCGCCGGCGGTGGAGGCTGACAAGGATTCGGTGCTGGCGCGCCACGCGGCGGACAGACGCGCCTGGCGTCCCGAGATAGTCAAGGTTCCTCCCGAAAAGCGCGTCGCCAATTTCGACGAATACACGCCTGTCCTCACAAAGGAACAAGCTGTAGCGGAAGCCAAGCGATGCCTTGCCTGCGGCTGCGGCGCGGGCTGCCAGATATGCTATGACCTGTGCAAGATGGCCGCCTACGCGATGGACGAGCTGGGGCGGGTGCGTTTGGACGAGGACAAATGCGTTGCCTGCGGCGTATGCGCCCAACGCTGCCACAACGCCAACATCGAGATGGTGCAAACTTCCAAAAAACCTATATAGTCCCGTTTCACGGGCGTGGGAGGGTGGATTGCACACGGGGGCCCTTAGGCCGGCTGCCGTCGCGCCTGGCGGCGACCGGTTGCGTGCCGCATATCCGTTCTCTCTCAGCGAGAAGCGGCATCGCGATGAGGAGTGCAAACCATGCCCGGACGTCCGAACATCCTACTGATAACCGCGGATCAGATGCGATGGGACTGCCTTGGATGCTCCGGCAACCGGAAGATCCGGACGCCGAACCTGGACGCTCTGGCCGCGCGGGGAGTGCTGTTTCGGAACGCCTTTTCGCCGGACCCCATATGCGTTCCGGCCCGGGCCAGCATAATGACCGGCAATTACCCGCACGTCTGCACCGGCGTCAAGTCGAACGGCGGACGCATACTCGATGGACAGCCCCTGCTTACGAAGGCGCTTGCGGGCTCAGGCTACCGGACCTACGCCGTCGGAAAGCTGCACTTCGCCCCGTATTCGCCCCCCGGCGCCCCGAGGCTGGTTCACGGTTTCGAGAGCGCGGACCTCACCGAAAGCGGACGTATACATGCTCAGTTCGACCCGGAAGGGAAACTATCGGGGTTGGAAGACTACATAGACTACCTCAAGACCGTCGGCTGGGGCGGGTATTCGCGGGCGCACGGGGCGGGCAACAACGACGTGCGGCCGTGTCCGTCTCCGTTGCCGAAGGAACATTATGTGGACCAATGGATCGCGGACCGGGCGATCGAGAGGATCGAGCGGCACGCGGAGGAATCGCCAGGCAGACCGTTTTTCATGTGGCTGAGCTCGCCCAAACCGCACAGCCCGTACGATCCGCCCCGGCCCTACGACGCCATGTACGACCCGCGGGAGATGCCCGCTCCATTCGGATCTCCGGCGGACCTCGCCTCGCGATACGCGCTGATGGAGCGTGAGCGGTACGAGCGGGCGCTGGATTCGATCAGTCCAGCCGCTTGGCGCACCATACGCGCCTATTATTACGCGAGCATAACCTTCCTTGACGAGATGATCGGCAAGGTCTTGCGAAAGCTCGAGGATATGGACAGGCTGCGCGACACCGTCGTACTTTTCACGGCCGACCACGGAGATATGATCGGCGATTTTGGGACGTCGTTTAAGGTCTGCCACATGAACGGATCGGTGCGCGTGCCCTTAATCGCGGCCGGTCCTGGGATAGCGAGCGGAGAGCCGGTTGCGCTGTAGGTTGGAAGAGAGCGAGGCTGAGAGGGAAGATGGTGTCGAAAAGGCGATCGGATGCGTTTTTATGGGATTTTGGATGATCGAACCGGCCGCCGAAAGGCTAAAGATCGCGTTTGAGACACAAAA
>CALKMO010000083.1 GCA_937991785.1 uncultured bacterium
CTGACGATCTGCGTGGGCAAGTCCACATACGCCAGGTGCGGGATAATAGTGAACGTAACGCCATTCGAGCCCGGGTGGGAAGGCAGGGCCGTACTGGAAATATCCAACACTACGCCGCTGCCGGCCCGGGTCTATGCGGGAGAAGGCATAGCCCAGGTGCTTTTCTTCGAGGGCGACGGCCCCTGCGATATCACCTACGCCGACAGGCGCGGCAAGTACCAGGGCCAGCAGGGTATAACGCTTCCAAAGACCTGACCGCCGCCGGGAATTGCCTCCGGCGCCGGGCTGTACGCCCCGAATCCGCCGAAACGGCGCCTTTCAGAACCGAGGCCGCTCCATCGCGCGGCGTTCCGGGTCGCGGAACTCTCCGCCGCGCGCAGAAACGAAGCGGTTCCTTGGGCGAGCCCGGAGGACCGGACGCGGCTGGCAGCCGCGTCAAAACTTGCCCAGGATCTCCTCGTAGCGCTGCTTCGGGATGGGCGCGTAGGCGCACGGCTGGAGGGAATATGAAGCCCTGCCGGAAGACAAGCTGCGGGAGACGGTGGCGTAGCCGAACATCTCGGACAGCGGAACCTTGGCGCGGACCAACCGCAAGCTGCCGCGCGAACCGACCTCCCCTATCTCCGCCCGCCTGGCGTTCAGGTCTCTGAGTATGCCGCCGAGATACTCGTCGGGCGTAACCAGCTCCAGGCTCATTATCGGTTCAAGCAGGGTTATCCCCGCTTTCGCGCAAGCCTCCTTGAAGGCTATCGAGCCAGCCATCTCGAAGGCCAGCGGCGAGGAATCCACCTCGTGCGCCTTGCCGTCCAGCAAGGTCACCTTGACGTGGATGGTCGGGTATCCCGAAGCGACTCCGCTCTCGGCGGCCATCCTCGCGCCACGCTCGACCGATGCGATGTACTCCTTGGGTATGGCTCCTCCTACGATTTTGTTCTCGAAGGCGATGTGTCCCGGTTCGTCGTTTTCCATCGGTTCGACGGCCAGCACGCATATCGCGTACTGACCTCGGCCGCCGGTCTGCTGTATGAACCGACCTTCCGCCTGGGCGCGGCCGGCGATAGTTTCGCGGTAAGACACCTTCGGTTTCCCTATCGAGGCCTCCACGAAATATTCCCGCGTCATCCTGTGCTTTATGATCTCCAGATGCAGCTCGCCCATCCCGGAAACGATCGTCTGGCCAGTCTCGGGGTCGAATCGGTAAGCAAAGGTAGGATCTTCCTTGGCCATCTTCTGGAGGGCCAATGCGAGCTTTTCCTTGTCGGCGTTCGTCTTGGGTTCTATTGCCATGCTTATGACCGTGTCCGGGAATTTAACGGTCTCCAGCAGCACCGGCTTGTCCTCATCGCATATCGTGTCGCCCGTTACGGTGAACTTGAAGCCGCCCACCGCCACTATGTCGCCCGGAAGCGCCGTTTCCACCGGGCTCCTGGAATCGGCGTGCAGGCGCCACATGTTGCCGACGCGCTCCCTGCGGTCGCGGGTTGAATTGTAGACTCGATCGCCCTGGACGAGTTTGCCCGAATACAATCGCAACAGGGTCAGGTCTCCGTGCCTGTCGGCCAGTATTTTGAAGGCGAGCGCGGTCAACGGCCTGTCGGGATAATGCAGACATTCGACCGGCTTTTTCGTCTTCGGATGGATTCCGACCGTCTTCTTCGACTCGCGCGGACACGGCAGGTAATCAACGACCGCGTCCATCAGCGGCTGGATGCCGATCCGCCTGAAGGCCGCCCCGCACAAGACCGGGAAAACCCTGCCGGCCACGGTCTGCCGCCTCAGCGCCGACCGTATGTCCTCCTCGGATATCGGCAGATCCGCCACGTATTTTTCGCCTAGAGCGTCGTCCTCCCCGGCCAGGGTTTCTACGAGCTCAGCCCTGGCCTCTTCCACCGAGTCCCTTCGCCCCGGAGCCACGTCGGATTCGATCACCTTTTCGCCGAGCGATTCTTCGTCGAACCGTAATTCCTTTCGGCGGATAAGATCTATGACGCCCTCGAAGGTCTGGCCTTTGCCGATCGGGATCTGCGTCACGGCTACCTTGGCGCCCAGTTGTTCCCGGATCTGCTTGACTACGTCGTCGAAGTCCGCGCCGACCCTGTCAAGCTTGTTGACGAAGCAGATGCGCGGGATCCCGTACTTGTCGGCTTGGCGCCACACCGTCTCGGATTGAGCTTCCACCCCGCCGAAACCGCAGAACACCACGACCGCCCCGTCCAGCACCCTGAGAGACCGTTCCACCTCGGCCGTGAAATCCACGTGCCCCGGCGTGTCTATCAGGTTTATCTCGCAACCCTTCCAAAGAATGTTGGTCACGGCCGCCTTTATGGTTATGCCGCGGGCCCGTTCCTCCGGCATGAAATCCATGGCCGTGGTGCCTTCGTCCACATCGCCCATCCTGTGTTCCTTGTGAGCGTAATACAGGATGCGCTCGGTCACGGTGGTCTTGCCGGCATCTATGTGGGCTATGATCCCGAAATTGCGCAGCAGCGAAAGGTCCCGATCTTCTCGTTCGGCCATTTTTCTTTTTCCATCTCCATTGCGGTCGCGCCGGTTCTGCCGTCCCTTTACGGCGCTTAGCCGCCGGCCGTCTCCGGCGGTTTCTCTTTCGGCATTCCGGTTAATCTTTTCCGCTTGGACAGGTCCGCTCTCCGCCGGAAATCCCGTCCGGACGCCCGTCTCCTCCCCGATTCGCGCGCCGTCCCTGCCGCCTCCGAGGTCGAAGCCTTCAGGCGCCGGCCGTTCGCCGAACGTTCCGGATATACCGGCAGCGCGGCCTCGGCCAGCGCTCCCGCCTACAGCCCCCGGGATCTGGCGGTCGCGACTCGCCGCAATAGCGCGCCTCCTCCCCGCGCCGGCGGCGCCGGACGCAACCGAGCTCTTCGATACGGACGGACGGAACCGCGTTCGGCGAGGACCGCTCGCTTCCGATCGGCGGGGGTACGATGCGGGATAAGGATCGGCGCCCGCGGGCCGACTGCCGGGCGAACGAGGGCTTCAGTCTGTCTCCTTTGTCGGCATGCCGCCTCCCTCGCTCGTGCGCGCAACCCGCCATTCGGCGCCGATCCACCCTGCCATGTACCGGCGCAGGCAGGCATCTGACCGCCGCGGCGCGGCCCAGCCGCCCGCGGACGCCAAGTGCGATAAAGTGCCGAGGGCCAGAATCGAACTGGCGACACCAGCATTTTCAGTGCTGTGCTCTACCAACTGAGCTACCTCGGCATCTCGCTTCGGCAACCAAATTCTAAACCGGGCGGTACAGACGTCAACATTGTTTTATTCTTAATCATCCCCTAGGTTTGGCTAAAGCAAAAGCTTCTTCGCCCCAAGAACTCCTGGGGAAAAACGTGATGGGCTTTGTCACGCAAAAGGTGCCGCAGTTCATTGCGGAGTCGCTGGGGGCGACGGCCCCGACCCCGCCGCACTTCTGCGAATGGCGCGCAACGTTTGAGCAATAATCCCGTCCCATCCGCGTTTTATTTCGCCTCCTTAAAGACATCACGCGCGGAACATGAAGGAAAACTGCGGGATGATTCAGGCGCAGACATTCCCCAAAATGAAGAAGATCGGTTGGAGACCTGTACTTGCCGGATATTGAGACCTTTCTTATGGCGGCACTCCGATCCCTGGATTTGGTAAAAAGAGAAAAGAGAGAAATCCGGGTGCAGCCTCTTCTATAATTCTCATGTATTTCTAGAGTTAGAAATGAGCCCTAATCCCCAAAGAATCTATTCCTCACCCTCTTTCTCTTTTCTCTCTTTACCGCCACACGTCCTTTCCCAACAGCCCCAACCTTCCCGTCTTGTTTTCGGGGAATGTCTGACTCAGACGGCAAATTCTTGACAGGCGCCTATCGGTCCGACTACTCTAGTTCCGAAGCCGTCGCTGAGGCGCCGGCATGTTGCGTATGGCGGCCGTCGGCTGTGCGCGCCGGCGGTTATGAAAAGGAACGGAAGTTACCGGAGCGTGACGTTGGCTAAACTTGTCTTCAAATCCGGCGTTCTGGAAGGCACTGCCGTAGAACTGCCGCAGGGGAAGGTCCTGATCATCGGCAGGGCGCGGGATGTGGACCTTTGCGTTCCCGACATAAAGCTTTCGCGCAAGCATTGCCGCATCGAGAGCGGCATGACCGGAATGGTCATACACGATATGGGGTCGACTAACGGGACGTATGTCAACGGCCGCCGCGTCGAGGGCGAGGCGGTCCTGGCGAAAGGCGACCGGATCGCGTTCGGGGACAGCATAGTCGAGGTGGTGTTGGAGGAATCCATAGCGGACGTTCCGACCCATGTAGGTCTTCCTATGGACATCGCCGAGGGAAGAGACCCTATAGCCGAAATAGACCTTCCGCTCCCGCCTTTGCCCGAAATCTCTCCGGCTACCCAGGCCGCCCAACCGAATAAAAAATCCAGCCTGGAGGGCCTTTCGTTCTGCGATGGGTGTGATGTTTCCATCCCTGTGCTTGACTTGGAGATCGGTCTGGCTGGCGAGGTCGGCGGACGTCTGTTCTGCAAGGATTGTCTTGCTAGACGTTCCGAGGCGCCTGCGCAGGCGCCCGGGAGGCCAGCGATCATCCCTCCGGAAGGAGCCGTCGCGCTGGAAGAAATCAGACCGGCGGGAGGCGACGGGGCAAATGCGGATCTGCTGGCGGCCCTCGAGGTGGCGGACGACGGCGCCGCCGCGGATGATCCGCTGAGGCTGATGGACTTGCAGGGCCTTCCTGCAGCGGACGGAGGAAAAGTTCGAGGCGGCGATGCGCCCCCGCTTGCGGCAGCGCCGCCGACTTCCGCTCCGGCTGGGGAATGGCTAACTCGGACCGCGTCCGAGCGCCGGAAGAAAGAAGACACGTTGTCGCGGCTCAAGGCGCAGCTCATGGCCGAGGCCAGAGGGGAAAAGCGGCCGATTGAGACGAAGGGCGCGCCGCCTGCCGCCGCGACGCCGACGACTCCGAGCCATCCGGTCTCGCCTCCGGCGGCCGGGGTCCTCCAAGCCTTGGGCAACCGCCAGGTTGGGGGGGGGAGTTCTATAGCGGCCTTGTCCGGAGAGGCCAGCGGCGAGGAGATGGTGCCGCTGGGAGAGGCTATAGGGTCCTCCATCGCGGAGATGGGCGCTTCGGGGACGGTGGTGCAGTCCGCCCCTCCCCCGAGAGACGAAGAGAACGGCGACGACCTGGTACCGTTGGCTGAAGTGTTGCCCCCTGCCGGACCGCCGGCCGCGCCTCCGGCCCCCGCACCTTCGGCGGCGACAGTCCCAGCTACGGCCGCTGGGCATTCGATCAAACCGCCGCCGGCTCTCGATGAAGACCTCGCGGATCTCGAGCCGATAGAGGAACCGGGCAAGCCCGAACCCGGGGACGGCCGGGCGGCGGACGGCGAGGCCGGCGCCGGCGGCGGCAAAGGCGTCGCGGAAAAGCAATGAACGGCCGCTCACGGCATTGCGCGCGCAGGGTTGGCGATATTTGAAACCGCGCCCACCGCCGCGTTCGGCCCTTTCGCCGCACGCGGGGAGCGTGCCCGCCGCAAGGCGGCGCCAAGCGATACGTCGTCGGAGCCGAATCGAGCTCAAGCGCGCTCCCATATGTGTAGGCGCGGCTGGAATAGAATTGGCGAGAGAGGTTTTTCGTGGCGTCGGGGACGAGATCTGCGGCCGATTATCTGGCTGAGACCCGGAGGCCGGTCTACTCTGCGTTGTTGGTGCTTCCGTACGCGGTGGTGTACGAAATCGGCATCATAGCGCTCCAGGCCGGATTGACCGGAGAGCCGGTCCGCGAGATCAACGGGGGCGATTATCTCATAAGGCGGGTCTTGAGCCCCCTCGTGGGGCACTTCGCCTTCGTTTCCTTCCTTGTGCTCTGTGCCGCCTATTTCGTATGGCAGTACGAAAAAGGCGAGAAGCGCCCGCTCTCCTTCAATCGCGCCGCGTTGCTGCTGACGTTCGTGGAATCCCTGAGTTTCGCCCTGATTTTATGTCTGATAAGCCGCTACCTGTGGAATCTCTCGGCCCGCGCAGCTTTCCTCGACGTCCAGGTCGGCGCGCCGCCGACCGCCGCCTCAGGCGGAAGCGCAGGGGACCGGCTCAAGATGTTGATCCTGTTCTGCGGCGCCGGCGTGTACGAAGAGCTGGTTTTCAGGGTCTTCCTGCTCGGCATCCTCGCCATGTTTTTCAGGCACCTGATGCGATGGGAACGATTTTCGGCCGACGCTGCGGCGGTAATAATCGGCGCCCTTCTGTTCAGCCTCTTCCATTACCTTCCGCCTGGCGGGGACCCGTGGTCCTTCCGCACGTTCGCCATCCGTGCCTTCGCCGGCGTATATTTCTCCGCCATATACAAGGCGCGTTCCTTCGGCATAGCCGTATCGGCCCACGCGCTGTACGATATAATCGTCGGCTTGGACTGGTAACTTCGGCGCGTAACGTGCGAACGGCAGTTCCCGATCGGCCTTGCGATCCCCGCGCCGTGAGGCGCTCCTTGCCGCTGCCATCGGTATGCGCACGCATCCGCCGGGAAATCTCGCGCCTTCGCGGCCCCGGATCGCGAAGAGATGAGGCATCGCCGGCGGTTTTCTGCTGCCTGGCGTCCGGCCCGAAGGCGCGGTCCTCCGCTCCCGGTCAGCCGCCAACGAACGGCTTGTCCTTCAGGTAGGATCCGAGCGGCATGGAATAAGTCCAGACCGGGCTTCCGATCTCCGGCGGGATGTTGTGCGCCTTGACGGCCATCTGGACGGGGTCGCCTTCCATGGCGTCCGTCACCTGGACGATGAACCTTACCGCCTCGCGCTCCGGCGACGATGTCCCGAAGGCGGCTACGGCGACCACGCCGCCGGCGTCTTCCATCTCGGCCGGGCTCGGGCCGGGATGCGCCATCGCCAAGCCGTAGACGCGTACAGGCTGCCGCCATTTCGAGGTCGCCTCGGATTCCTTGAACGCTCCGGTCGCTATCAGTTCCCGCATCGTCTGGATGCGCTGGCGTTCCCAGAGTTCGTACTGCTCGGACTTTACATTGCCCCCGTTCCTGGGGGCGGGCTGGCGGAGCAGCTTGTTGAGGTCTTGCATACGCCTGTACACGTCGTCGAAGGCAACCAGGAAAGGATGATTCAGGTTGCCGTAAGATGGCGAGTATACGCTCCAGTGGCTGGCGACCCTGATGAGCCTGTCTGAAGAAAGCTCGCGGCCTATGATCTGCGAGAGCAGCCGGCACGCGTCCTCGCCCATCGGTCCCGGTATGAGGCTCAGGTCCTCGCCGCATACTACGACCTTCACCTCGTCGTCTTCCGCCGCCGTTTCGCGCGCGAAATCGGCTGCTTGGACCTGCCCGCCGCGAGCGTTGTAGCAGACCACGCGCAGGACCGGCGCCAGTATGGATCGGCATTCGGCCTGGAGCAGGGCATGAGCGCGCTCGCGCACGATGCCTCTGATGAATCTCAAATGGTCGCGGTTCCACGCCGCCAGGAATTCCTCCGGCTCCTGCCGATAGCGGCGGAGCGCGTCGCCTGCGCCGCGTCCAGTCTCTCCAAGGAGGTCGCGCATAGTTGAAAAGAAGGGGTGCTCGGCCAGCCTCGGCCTCGGCAATACGTCGGCATGGACCAGCCCCAGCCCTTCGCC
>CALKMO010000084.1 GCA_937991785.1 uncultured bacterium
GGAGAAAATGCCGATCAGGAAAGGGGCCGGAAGACGCGGAAACTCGATGAATCCCCTGGTGCCGGGATGGAACATGGATCGGCCGGCGAAGGCGGCGCCGCTCCGGGCGCCCTCCGACCGCGCTTGGAGCGATGGGTATGGTCGGCAGGACTTCTGACGGGCGGGGCGATCGAGGCGGCGCGCTGCCTTCCCGCCACGATATCGGGCGGCGGCTCCGCGATCCCGCCGGGCCTGTACGAATCGTACTGGCCGGACGGCGCGTGGCTGGCCGGGCTGTGGATCGCCAACGGCATCTTGCTTGGCGCTAGCAGCGGCGGGCTTACCCCGGCCATCCTGGGCGCCGTGTTCGGCGGCGTGGGCGGCGCCGTCTTCGCGAGCACCAGCAACGTGTTTTTGAAGCCGCCGGCCATCGCGGTGCGATGGATAGTCCTTTGCGTGCCGGGCGCTATTGCCGGTGCGGGCATAGGGTACGCGTGCGGCCTGCGCGGGGGGAACTTGATGCGGGCCGCATTCTGGGGTGCGGCGGCCGCGTTGGTCGGACTGGGCGTCGAGCGCATATTCGTGCTGGCAGCGCATCCGGCGGTTCTGAAGTTGCTGGGCGGAGGAGTCTCCGCGTCACTCGCTACCGCCATGATGAATGTGCTTGATACCGCCGTAAATAACGCCGTCTTGGTCGGCTTCCTCGGCGCCGACCTCGCAAGGCTCCGCGCCCGCGGCGGGGACCGCGGGCCCGACCCGCGGCGGCCTTCCTTATCTGGGAGCGCATGGAGGAATCGTCCATGAGCGGACAGGCCAGCGGCGGTTCGACCGCCGGCGGGACGGCGGCGGAGCGCGCCGTTGCGACCGGCGGAGCCGCGACTTGGTCGGCCGCCGGCATCGGCGCAGCCGGCGGCCTGGTGCCGGCCGCGCTTGCATCGTTCGCCTCATCGTCGCCGTGGCTCGCCGATGCCCGCCTGGCCGCAGGCGCGGCCTTCGCCTGCATGGGCGCGGCTGGGGGAGTATGGCTTTCGATACTCTCGGACCGCCGGAAAAAAGCGCCGCTGTTTGCCGCGGCGGGATTTCTTCCGCCTGCGGCCGTCGCAGCGATATCCCTGCTGGCGCTTCCGCCCGACGGCGCCAGGCACCTGGCGGCCGATCTCGCATTGTACCCTGCCGTCTTCGGCGCGGCTCTTTCCATGTGCTCCGACGACCCGCGTCCCTGCCGCGTTCTTCGAAGCGCTTGGCGCGGACTGTTCCTGGCCGCAGCGGCGGTTGGCATATCGCTGCCGCCGGCCCTCCTAGCGGAGGCGGTGCTGCGCGCCGCCCGGCCGCTGGTCGAGTGGATGGTGATCCCAGCCGCTTTCGGGCTGGGCAACGCGGTCTTCCTGCTGTCCTTGTGGCGCCACCGCAGGCGTGAGGAGTCCAAGGCGGCTCTCGGCCGGTTGCTCGAAAGGCTGCGCAGCGTCCGCAAGGAAAGCGGCAAACCCAAGGGGCATTTGGGATGAGCTTTCCGCCAAGCGGATGCGTCGCTGCAGGTTTGCCGCAGCCGTTCGGGAGACTCGCCGTACGCGACGGCGGATTGACATTCGGCGGATTTTCCGGGAAGGTTCCCACGACGGGCCGGGTATCGCTTCCGCAGGATCCCCTGGCGACCGGCATGGAGGTGCAGGGGTCCGGCAGGGACGCTCGCTGCGATCGCGCCCGCAGCCTCCCTGCCGTCCATGGGCGATGGCAGTCGTCGGCGCCGTGCTGAGGGTGGACGGGTCATGTCGGGCTGGTTGAATGCGGCGTTTAGGTGGACGGTCGGCCGCGCGGCGGCGGCCGCGCTGGCAGCCTTTCTCACCGCCGGCCTGGCATATCCCCTGCTCCTGTCCCTGGCCGGAGCTTTCAGGGATCCCGAGCAAGCCGTTTCCTTCGACGTTCCGGCCGGAGCGAACGAGAATGCCAGGGCCGAGGCGTTCCGGAAGCTCGCCGCGGCAAACGGCGTCACGGAGGACGATCTGCGGCGCCAGAACGGCCTAGCCGCGGACGTCCTGCCGAAGCGCGGCGATCGCATCGTGGTCCAGCCCGCCCGATGGACCATGGTTTACATGATCGGTCTTTTTCGTTCCGGGTCGCCTCAATGGCGATGGCTGCTAAACAGCTTGTGGCTGGCATCCTGCGTCGTAATCGTAACGACGGCGATAGCCGTGCCGTTGGCGTACCTCTTGGCATATCGGGACTTCCCAGGCAAAGTCTTGTGCGGCGGTCTCATACTTGTGCCGCTGATACTTCCGCCTTTCGTCGGGGCGATCGGCATCAGGCGCATACTTTCGCGCTTCGGGCTGCTCAACGCAGTCCTCTTGTGGCTCGGCCTGATATCCGAACCGCTCGATCTCCTGGGCGGAGGGAGGTTCGAGGGCATCGTTCTTGTCGAGGCGCTTCATCTGTATCCGATCATGGTGCTTAATCTGATCTCGGCGTTTTCCAACATAGATCCAAGCCTTAAGGAAGCTTCGGCAAACCTCGGGGCGCCGCCGTGGAAGACGTTTCTCAAGGTGACGCTTCCGCTGGCCATGCCCGGCTTTTTCGCGGGCTGGGCGCTGGTGTTCGTATTCGCCTTCACCGACTTGGGCACGCCGCTGGTCTTCGAATACCAGGAACTGGTGGCCAAGCAGGTGTACGATCGGGTTAAAGACCTTCACACCGACCCGTCCGGGATGGCGCTCGTAATCGTCGTGCTCGCGGTGGCGCTCGGCGTTTTCCTGGCTGCCCGCGGCGCGATCCGGATGGCCGCCGGCGCTGCGCCGCCGGCCAAGGGCACGACTGCCGCGGCTGTCCTTCCGCTGACCGGCGCGCGGGGCGCGGCAGCGTGCGCGCTGTATCTGCTGGTTTCCGCCTTGGCCGCAATGCCGCACTTTGCGGTCGCGCTGACCGCCTTCGGCGGACGGTGGGGCATGACGGCGCTGCCGGAGACGTACACGCTGGAGTACATGGCCGAGGCGTTCTCGTTTCCAGTGGCGGCCGGTTCGATCGCGAACAGCCTGTTTTACGCGGCGGCAGCCACCGCGATAGACGTCGTGCTGGGAGTGGCGATCGCGTTCGTAGTCCATCGCAGCTCGTGGCGCCGGCGCGGGCTGCTCGACGCGGCCGCAATGGCTCCGCTGGCCGTGCCTGGCATAGTGCTGGCTTTCGGATACGTGGCGGCCTTCGGGCCGTTGTTTGACGCGCTCGGGGCAGCGCCTTTCCTCGTACTAAGCTACGCCGTCCGCCGCCTTCCCTACACCGTTCGCGCATGTTCGGCCGGGTTCGAGCAGACTCCGGTATGCCTTGAGGAGGCCGCGCGCAACCTGGGCGAAAGCCCATTCGGAGCGATCCGCAGGGTTACCGTGCCGTTGATAGCCTCCAACGTGCTGGCGGGCGCGATACTGACTTTCAGCTTCGCAATGCTGGAGGTGTCCGACTCCTTGATACTCGCCACGCGTCCGGCCGACTTCCCAATAACCAAGGCTATATATACCCTCTTCAGCCGGCCCGGGGTAGGCGATTCGGTCGCCTGCGCGCTCGGCCTTGTCTGCATGGCGATCATGGCCATGTCGCTGCTGGCGGCCTCGGCGCTGATGGGCAGGAGTTTGGGCAGGATGTTCAGGACCTGACCGCCTCTACGCCAGCCTTGATGGCGTATCGGAACGCCGTAGAAACGGCTCGGCTGCGCGATTTCCGGTCGGTACGGGTTATATGGGGACGCCGGATTGTCGAAAAGGACCGTTTTCCTGCGCTTGAATCCTTTCTGCGGTTATGAACACTTTTGCCGAACGCGGAGGGCCGCCGGTGCCGCCGTACGAATTTCGGCCTGAAAGGGCGGGGCGATATTTCATCGGCTCCGGAAAGAACAGCCGCAGTTGGACTTGCGCATCCTTGGGAGGCCCGGCTAAAAAGGTTTTCGCGTCGAATAGGGCAGGGGAGGTAATCCGCGATGGCCACAGGAAGGGATGTTGTTGTCTTCAGAGGCGCATGGACGGCCCTGGTAACGCCTTTCGGCAAAGACGGCCGCATAGATTGGGCGGCGCTTGATCGCAACGCGGAGTTTCAGGAGAGCCAGGGCATCGCCGGGTTGGTTCCGGCGGGAACGACCGGAGAATCTCCGACGCTCACATGGGACGAGCATAACGAGGTCGTCGAAAGGGTCGCAAGGCGGGCCGAAGGTCGGATACCGGTGCTCGCCGGAACCGGATCGAACTCGACGGCCGAAGCGATCGAGGGCACGAAACATGCGCGCGAGGCGGGCGCTGCGGGCGCGCTGCTGGTGGATTGCTATTACAACTGCCCCTCCTCGCTGGAGCTGCGCGAGGAATACTACGCCGCGGTCGCCGAAGCCGTCCCTGGTTTCCCGCTGGTTCCGTATGTGATCCCAGGCAGGTGCGTAACCGTGCTGACGCCTGAGGATCTAGCCATATTGAAGGCGGAGAAGCCGCAGGTTACGGCGGTAAAGGAGGCCACCGGCGACCTCATACGTATGCGCAGGACCCGCCAACTTTGCGGCCCGGACTTCGCCATATTGTCCGGCGATGACGACCTTACGCTTAAGATGATGCTGGATGATGGCATACGCGCTTTCGGCGTGATTTCCGTCATGAGCAACATTGCTCCAGCGGCAGTGGCGGAGATGGTTCGGGCGGCGCGATCCGGCGATGCGAAAAGGGCGACCGAGATTGCGGAGAAGCTCGGACCTCTTTTCAAGCTCGTATCGGTGAAGGCGGCATCGGATAGAGTTATCCCCGGCGGGAGCAAGGTATCCATAGAAGACAAGTTCCGGAATCCCGTAGGCGTAAAGACGATGATGGCTGGCCTAGGCATGATAACCGGCGCACTCAGACGCCCGCTCGGGAAGATGCCGCGTGCCGGCGTGGAAGCGGTCCGGTCGGCCCTCCGCGCCGTATGGGAACGCTCGCCGGAAATCCTAGAACCTGTAGCGAAGTTCTACAGGATTGACATCCCGGCGAGGCTGGAAGACGATAAGGGCTGGGAATCGCTGGCGCGGTGATCCTCCGCCGCCGAGTCCTGTCGCGCCGCTCAATCCTTCGGAGAGGTGCCGGGAAGCGCCTGCCACATCGCCGGCGGGCGAACTCGCCCCGTCCCGCCGTTGGCAACGAGGAGTATCCGGTCGCCGCGCGAAGGGCTGTGCGGAAGGCGGGGAGGGCGGCCTGACGTCGCGACCTTTTGTGCCGTAGCGGGTCGCGGTCTTAGGGCAGCGATGAGAGGAGAATGCGATGGCGAACGTCATCTTCGTGCTGTCGGACAGCCTGAATCGCCACTTCCTGCCGATATATGGGAACGACTGGGTTACTGCGCCCAACATATCCCGGCTGGCGGAGCGAAGCGTAACTTTCGAACAGCATTACACGGCTTCGGCGCCGTGCATGCCGGCCAGGCGCGATTTATGGACCGGATGCATCGAGTTCCCGTGGAGATACTGGGGACCGGCCGAGCCGTACGACGAGCTGCTGCCGCACCTTTGCCGTAAGGCCGGAGTAGCCACGCAGATGTTTACGGACCACTACCATTACTGGGAAGTCGGCGGGACCGGCTACCATAGCGAATTCGACGGCTGCGAGATGATCCGCGGGCACGAGTACGACTACTGGATTTCAGATCCGAGCCTGACCTTCGATGAGCCGCGCAGGATGCTGAAGGAGAGATGGGGTCACAGCAAGGTATACCTGAAGAACCGGTCGCGCTTCAGGACGGAGGCCGATTTCCCTTCGCCGAAGACAATGGCCGCCGCCTGCGAGTGGCTGGACCGGAACCATGCGCACGGACCTTTCCTGTTGGCGGTAGAGTGTTTCGATCCGCACGAACCGTTCCACGTGCCGCCCCCGTACGACACTATGTACGGCCCTCCCGTTGAGAACGAGACCTACTGGCCTCGCTACGGGAAGGCCGACGCCTACGAACCGGATGTGTTGCGTCGAATCAGGCATCTATACGCCGGGAAGATAACGATGCTCGACACATGGCTCGGCAGGCTTCTGGACCGGCTCGATAAATACCGCCTCTGGGACGACACGCTCGTAATATTAACGACGGATCACGGACACTATCTCGGAGAGCACAATGCCTTGGGCAAACCGTATGTCGGGGTATGGCAGACCCTGTTCCATATCCCGTTGATAATACATATGCCCGGCGGCCCGGAAGGGAAGCGGATTCAAGCCCTGTCATTGGCCGTAGACCTGAATGCGACCATGTGCGATTTCCTGGGATTGACTCGAAGTCGTCCATCGCACGGACGTTCGCTCTTGCCGGTCCTTCGCGGCGAAAAGGATTCGGTCCGCGACTGGGCGTTGATGGGCTACTGGGGCCAGTCGGTCGGGATAACGGACGGCAAATGGAAGCTGCACCAAGCACCAGTGCCGGAGAATCAGCCCCTTTTCATGTATGGCGTCCAGCTCCAGAAGCTCCGCGGCCATGTTCCGCTGACGGAAGGCGTCGAGGTCGGGCGGTTCGTTCCTTACGCTCCGGATGCGCTGGTGCTGAAGAACCCGGCGCGCCTAGAGCTTGGG
>CALKMO010000085.1 GCA_937991785.1 uncultured bacterium
TCGGCGGCAAGGTAGCACATCAACATCAGCAGCGCAGCAAACCACAACCACCACCACAACGTCTTTTGCACACGTACGTTGCGCCAAAACCCGCGTTTGCTTCCCACCAACTCGTTCAACCGATGAAAACGTTGTTCTCTATCACCCACATCAGATGCGCAAGTCCCCTCATCTCCTCCCCGCTCAGCCTCTCGTCCGTCGTCACCACCCCGAAAACCTCGAACTTCCCCTTGCCTCCTCTCGGCTTGAGTTTCTCTTCCTCCACCATGGCCACCTTGAGCCTGTACGGCAGACCATCCCATTGCCCCACGGCTGCGGTTATCCTGTGCTCGACCTCGCGCCACATGCCATGGACGCTCCTGAGCACGGTTGCCAACGGTATCTGCGGGCGTTCCCGTGAGTCCCTTATCTTCTCGAGACTCCTCCGCAATCCAAATTTCACCTCACAAAACTCCCTGTACTTGCCGGATATTGAGACCTTTCTTATGGGGACACTCCGATCCCTGGATTTGGTAAAGAGAAAAGAGAGGAATCCGGGTGCCGCCTCTTCTATAATTCTCATGTATTTCTAGAGTTAGGAATGAGCCCTAATTCCCAAAGAATCTATTCCTCCCCCTCTTTCCCTTTCTCTTTTCTCTCTTTATCGCCACACGGTCCCTCCCACATCCCCAACCTTCCCGTCTTGTTTTTCGGGGGAATGTCTGCTTTTCCCTTCCTCCTTTCGGCCAACTTCCCTTCGGCCATTGCGGTTGCAGCGATCCTTTTAAATATGCACAGAGACTTATATCCGCGCAAAAGCTGGGGTTAAAAATCGAGAAAAACGGAGTCCCTGCGTGGTGCGCTCACTATGAAACATTGGGGTAAAGCCTCCCCGAGTCCGCATGAATCCCCCTACGCGTTCACAGCCAGCGCAACCGGCTCGGATGGCCGCGTCTTCCGGTTGCTTTCCTCGCGCGCCAGGATACACTTCCCAGTAGCAAAACGATCGGCCCGACGGCGGGGAAGGATTCGATTTTCGGCGTTTTTCCCCCGCAGAAATATGCGCGCCGGACGGGTGGTGGCGCGCCGTTGGCAGCGGCGTCATTCCGCTGTAGCCGGGCGGCGAGGAGGGAGAAATTTCGTGATCATAGTTATGGAGGAAAACGCGCCGGACTCGGCCATCGAGCGCGTGATAAGGCGCGTTGAGGCGGCAGGGCTACGGACGCACCTCTCGAAGGGCATAGAGCGCACGATCATAGGCTGCATAGGCGACGAGAGGATAATATCGCAAATACCGTTCGCGGCCATGCCGTTCGTAGAGAAGGTACTGCCGGTACTATCGCCGTTCAAGATAGCCAGCCGGGCGTTTCACCCCGACGATTCGGTAGTGGAGGTAGGCGGCGTGCGGATCGGCGGAGGCGCGCTTACGTTGATGGCCGGGCCGTGTGCTGTGGAGGACGCCGAGTCGCTGCTGGCGTCCGCCAAAGGCGTTAGAGAAGCTGGCGCACAGATACTCAGAGGCGGAGCCTTCAAGCCGCGTACGAGTCCTTACGACTTCCAGGGACTTGGCGAGGAGGGGCTCAAGCTGCTCAGCGAAACCGGCAAGGCGCTGGGCATGCCGACCATAACCGAGGTGCGCACTCTAGCGCATGTACCCGTAGCCGAGAAATATGCCGACATACTGCAGGTCGGCGCACGCAACATGCAGAACTTCGACCTGCTCCGCGAAGTCGGGCGAACCAGGAAACCGGTGATGCTCAAGCGAGGCATGGCCAACACCGCGCACGAGCTTTTGATGGCCGCGGAGTACATCCTCGCGGAAGGCAATTCCGCCGTTATGCTCTGCGAAAGGGGTATAAGGACTTTCGAGACATCCACGCGGTTTACGCTGGATGTTTCGGCCATACCGGTCGTCAAGCAATCGTCGCACCTGCCCGTGATAGTGGATCCCAGCCATGCAGCCGGCAAGGCGTCGCTCGTCTCGGCGCTGGCGCGCGCCGGGGTTGCCGCCGGGGCGGACGGCGTGATAGTAGAGGTGCACGCGTCTCCGGAAAATGCGCTCTGCGACGGCCAACAGGCGCTCACGCCGGCCGAATTCGCCGGTCTGGCCGCGGAGTTGAAGGCGATACACGGGATCCTGCGCGAGAAACATGGAACGCCAGGAGGGGCTCGGGCCGCTGAACGCTCGGCCGAGGCGCGCTGGTAGGCGGCATCGGCGGTATGGGCCGAACCGGCAAGCTGCCGGCCGTCATACCCGCGCCGCGGCAGGACCTTCAATCGCCTCGCCGATGAAGAGGGAAGGGATGAAACCGGATAAACCCGGTCGCGAAAGGAGGGCAAAAGCCGATGTCAAATAGGCGCCGGTTCATAGCAGGCAACTGGAAGATGAACAAGACGATCCCGGAGAGCCGCAGCCTCGCGGAGAAGGTTCGGGAAGCCCTTGACGGCTTCGACGCCGCAGATGTAGCCGTCTGCCCGACGTTCGTCGCGCTGGCGGCCGTGGCCGATGCGCTGCGCGGATCGCGCATAGCGCTGGGCGCGCAGAACCTCTATTGGAAGGAAAGCGGCGCGTTCACAGGAGAGGTATCCGGCCCGATGCTCGTCGCCGCGGGATGCAAATACGTCATAGTCGGACACTCGGAAAGAAGGCAGTATTTCGGCGAGACCGACGAGTCGGTAGGCAGGCGCGCAACGGCGGCGCTGGCATGCGGCCTGTACCCCATAATCTGTCTCGGCGAAACGCTCGATGAGCGCAAAAAGGGCGTCACCTTCGAGGTCGTAAAAAGACAGATGGGAAGCGCTTTCTCCGCCATAGGCCCCGATGCGATCGGCCAAGTTACGGTAGCCTATGAGCCGGTATGGGCGATTGGCACCGGTGTGAACGCTACGCCGGAACAAGCGCAGGAGGTCCATAGGTTCCTGAGGGGACTCTTGGCGGATAAATACGGCGCAGCGGCGGCGGAGACGGTAAGGATCCAGTACGGCGGTTCGGTCAAGCCGGACAATGCCCGCGAACTGCTGGCTCAACCCGACATAGACGGGGCGCTCGTCGGAGGGGCCAGCCTGAAGGCGGAGGATTTCGCGGCCATAGTCCGCTCCTGCACGGCGTAGGGCCCCGCGACGCTACAGAGACCCGGCGGTCGGAATGCCGAGGAACCGAGGCGCGTCGGCTATCCGTTTGATGTGGCATCGAGGGCTGATGCGAAGTATACAAGCGAAACGTCAGGCCGCGGACGGTCCGCCCCGTCTTGCTTCCGCCGGGGACCGTCGCGCGGAGGGTACGGCGCAAGCTCGGAGGCTAAAATGGAAATCCTTCTGGCCATCATCAAGGGCGTCTTTTTTATCGCGGCCGTCCTAATGGTCTTCCTGATCCTGCTTCAGGAAGGCAAGGGCGGCGGCCTGGCGGCCTTGGGCGGTACAAGGGCGGCCGGGGTGGAGGGAGTCACCAACCCCATCCGCAGGGCGACAGTCTACATGGCCGCGATCTTCTTCGTGCTGGCCATCTTTATCGGCAGGCTCGGCAAGCCGCCCAAACCGGTCGGGGTGTTGCCGCCGTCATCCGCAGCCGGGGTCGGCGCTGCGCCCGAGCCGGCATCGAAGGGGGAATCGGTGACGAAGGGTTACGGCGATGCGAGGTCTGAGGAGAAGAATGCGCCGGCATCAGAGACTGCCGGTACGGCGGGAAAGACCAAGGACGCTCCGCAGCCCAAGGGCGCGGATGCACCTGCGAAGTCGGACGCGGGACATGCCGAGGGGATGCCGCCGGCAACTCGGAAGGCGGACGAGCAATCGGGACCGGCCTCCGGAAGCGGCGGCGGCGCGGTCCCGGCGGATGGCGGCGGGACCGGAAGCGGGCCGCAGCCGGAAGGCGATAAACCTGCCGCAGGCGGAGACAAGCCGACCCCCTAAGGCAGCGCACCACCGACGGGCGGAAAGAACCGGCCGGGAACTTCCCCAAGGGCGACACGGGCATGCGCAGCGATGCCGCAGCGCCCGGCTTCCCGGGGAGCAGCAATTGCGCGCTTGGGCAGCGCGCGCCGCTTTAGTCGAATGCGGCCCGTCAATGAACGGCAGCGGAAAGACAGGAGGCGCGACCCATGGGCGAACTTAGAAGCATGACTGGGTACGGTCGCGCTACCGTGAAGGCTGCCGGGCTGCAGTTGACAGCCGAAGCGCGGTGCGTCAATGGCCGATCGCTGAAGGTTAACTTCTCATTCCCCCAGGGTCTTGCGGAGTGGCAGGAGAAGGCCAGAAAGATAGTCGCGCGGCGAGCGAGGC
>CALKMO010000086.1 GCA_937991785.1 uncultured bacterium
CGGCGGAAGGGCGGAGGAAATAGGGAAGCTGCTCGGGCTTCCGGCAGGCAAGAGAATACGGGTCCTGTTGCCAGTGGGCGTGCCGTCGGAGACGCAGCAGGCCCGCGAAAAGAAACCGTTCGCCGAGAGGGCATGGTTCAATCGCTACGGACGGAAGGATTGATGCGGGGTTGGATCGTTCGCCTGAAAGCGGCATTCATGCGCATCCTGATGGCGGCGGGGACGCCCGAGGAGATAGGCCGCGGCGTGGCGGCGGGTTTCGCTGTGGCGCCGTGGCCTCTGCCGGGCCTACAGATCCCGCTTTCGATCGTCCTCGCCACGCTCGTCCGCGGGAACCGCGCGGTGAGCGTAATCCCGCAGGCGATAAGCAATCCCGCGACGATGCTGCCCCTGGCCCTCCTCCAATACCGCTTGGGCACTTGGTTGTTTCCGTGGTGCGAGGAGACTTCCGATGCCCGAGTGCGGCTAGGCGCATTAAAGGAAGCGTTCGAGGGGTTCGCGTGGAATGATTTCGGCGCTTCGGCGCAGCGATTTTACCAGGTGTTGGCCGGACTCAGCGCCGACGTCGCGCTTCCGCTTCTAGCCGGCACGTTCTTATGTTCGGTCGTCGGCGCGGTCGCAGGTTACTTCGGGACAGTCTGGACGGTGCGCGCATATAAGGCCGGGCAAGCCGCTCGCCTGGCATCTCCGGGCGCCGGCGGGATAGCCGGCGCGGCCGCGGATGCGGCAGAAACGTCGCGCGATGGCGACGGCGCTGCCGGGACCGCCGGGGCGGAACGGTCGGCCGCGATACCCGTAGGCTCATCGCCCGGACTGGCGGGCGTCACCCTAAACGCCGGCTCTGGGGCGGAACCGGCCGGGTCGGCGGTCGGAAGCGACGTGGGATCGGAAGATGGGCGCCCGAACCGTCCGGGCTCGCCCAAGCCGCCGGAGCCGTTGGAGTTTCGGAAACCGCCCGGACCGAAGGGATCGGGGGCATCGAATGCGGCATCGCCGATGGCGGCGGCTGATGTCGAATGCGGAGGCGACTGGCGCAAGGATGCCGCGAAGTTAGGACTCCATCCCGACCGCTTTCTGCCCGGCAATCGCGTAAAATTGCTTCGCGACGGCAGGGAAACCTATCCGGCGATGCTGGATGCCATATCGAAGGCCAGCGTTTCGGTCCACCTTGAAACCTATACTCTTGCGGACGACTTCATCGGACGCCGATTCGCCGAAGCCATGGCTGCTGCAGCGCGCAGGGGGCTCGACGTACGCCTCCTATGCGATGCCATAGGATCCGCCGGCCTTTCCGAAAGATTCCTGGGTGAGTTGGCCGCAGCGGGCGTCAGGACGGCGATGTTCCATCCCATTGCGCCATGGCGAAAGGGCTGGGCGCTAAACAAGCGAGATCACAGGAAAATGCTCGTGGTGGACGGCGCAACGGGCTTCGTAGGCGGGCTCAATATTTCGAAAGAGTACGTTCCCGAGGAGGAAGGAGGCGATGGCTGGCGCGACACGCACTTGGAAATCTGCGGACCAGCGGTCGGTGCCATCGCGGAGATGTTTCGCTGGGCATGGCGGCACGCCGCCGGGGAGGAAGTCCATCTTCCGGATCCGCCGCGGCCGGTTCCCGACGGCGTACCGGCGAAGGTGATCGGCAATCGCCTCTTTCGGGACAGGCACCTGATAAGGGCCGAATACGCCAAGGTCATACGCGGGGCCGAGAGGTTCGTCCTGATATCAAACGCCTTCTTTGTTCCTGATCGTCGCATCCGCCGTTCCCTGGCGCAAGCCGCGCGGAGGGGAGTAAGGGTCGAGGTTATGGTGCCTGATCGCAGCGACGTGCCGGCGGCCACATATGCCGGCAGGGCGTTATACGCACGGCTTCTCAAAAACGGCATAAGGCTATTCCTCTGGCCGAAGAAGATGTTGCACGCCAAGACCGCCGTAGTGGACGGCATATGGTCCACCGTCGGATCTTACAACATGAACCACAGAAGCTTGTTTCACGACTTGGAGGCCACCGCCACGATACTGGATCGGGCGTTCGGCGCCGAGATGGTCGAGATGTTTGAGGAAGACAAGCGCCGATGTCGGGAGCTGACGTTGCGCGAGTGGGAGGCGCGTCCCTGGCGCGAGCGCGTCATCGAAAAGCTGTGCTACCTTATAAGATATTGGCTATAATGCGGCCATCCTGACAAATTGAGGGGCGGGATCGGGAGACAGCCGCGCGCCGCCAAGGATCGCGAACGGCGAGGGAGGATGCGATGATAAAGCTTTGCGCCACAACCGTGATGATTCCGGAATGCGACTTGGTCGAGACGTGCAGGTTGCTGAGCAAATACGGTTACCAAGGGGTTGAGTGGCGGGTCAGGCGCATGCCCGAGTCGGCGAGGAACGCGGCGGAATACTCGCCGTGGGGCAAGGTCAAAAACGATCTGACGCCGGAAAGATTCCTTAAGGAGGCCAAGGAAATAAGCCGAATATGCGGCGACCACGGCTTGGAGATAGCCGCTCTCGCCCCGCAAGCCAGGGCCGATCAGCTTGACGAGGTCAGGCTTCTGGTCGAAGGCGCTGCAGCTGTAGCCGGCGGAAGTAAGCCGCCGTTGGTTCGCATCGGCGCGCCCAGAGGTTACGACCGGAAGGCAAACTACAATGTATTGTATGATGAGGCGGTGGATGCGTACGGCAAGGCGCTGGAGATTTCCAGGGCGGCCGGCGTGCGGCTCGCGATGGAAATACACGGCGGAACGATAATGGTATCCGCCTCGTTGGCGCACAGGATAGCGTGCCGCTTCGATCCTAAGGACATCGGCGTGATATACGATGTGAACAACATGATAAAGGATGGGCTGGAGACCCCGCGCCTGGGCATGGAGCTTCTCGGTCCATACCTGGCTCACGTTCACTGCGGAGCCCATGCACCTTCGCCTGGAGAAAGGGATCAATACGGCGCCGTAAAATGGAAGTGGACGCGCGCGCCGCTATCCGGCGGGTTGCTCCACATACCTACTGTCGTGGAAGATCTCAAGGCGGTTGGGTTCGACGGCTTCTTTTCGGTCGAGGATTTCGGACCTGGTCCGGCAGAGCCAAAACTGGCCGAGGCGGCGGCGTTTTTGAAGAAGCTGGGAGTGGGCTGCTAGCGGCGGCGGAGACCGCATGTGGGGCAGACGGCCGCGCGCGCAGAAAACGAAAATGCGCGGTATCTACCATCCGTTGCGCCATCGCGCTCATGCGCCGGATAAGCAATAGTCCCAATGTATGCTCCGGGAATTGGTTTTGCCGTAAAAAGGCCATGACTTATTGTTAGACAAGGACTTCCGCAGAGGAGTTCCGGCCGAAGCAATCCAATATGACTCTTTGCGCTACAATAGGGGGCGCCGCCTATCGCGCAAAGAGGCTGGGCAATAATGGCGCTGGGGGGCTGGCGAGGCGGCCAAACGCGCACCGAGCAAAATTTGAATGCGAGGAGCTTATGGAGTTCCGAGGATGTTTCCTTCGTCGCCCTACGCAAAACAGGCGCCAGCAGGCAGCATAACGCTTTGCGCCCACATCAATTAATATAGAGAATGGATATCCCAGGAGGAGGTGGAGGTATTTTGGGCGAACGAAAAACCAGGAGGGATTTCAATGAGGGTTGGCGCGATATCGGGCCCGGCATCGGTCTTATTTTTCTTGTGCGGGATCGGTTCGGCGCATGCGGCCGGCATTCCAGCAATGCCTGCGCCGCCAGCCGCACCTGGCGAGGCCGATTTTCCTCTTTCGCTTGTCGAATTGCCCAGGCCGCCCGTCGCGCAGTTCGCGCCTGCGCCAGGCATCGCCCTGCCTGCGCCTGACGGCAGGATACCGCTAGGCCCCGACGGCTTCCGATACAAGGTGGACAAGTTCGGCTTACAGATATTCGTCCAGCCCGGCGTGGCGAAATCCGTGACGCGGCCGGGAGAACGGGTTTCGCTCAGGTGGAAGGACGGCGGCGCTGAAAGGCAGGTTTCCTTAGAGCTAAGGCAGGACAAGGATAAAAACTGGCGGGCGGTCCCGGTTTCGGCGCTGGCCGGGACGGTCGGCGACGTGCCGATCCGCATCCTCGATTGGAATTTCAACGGCGCGTATAACGACGAGTCCGCGGACGCTGTACTTATAGGCGAAAGCCGATGCGCCGTACCGCTCGAAAAGACGATGTACATTGGTAAGTACAAGGTGACGTTCAATCTGACGCCATCGGGCGTCAAGTCAAAGGCGGCGGTCGAGCAGATGCCGGATTCGCCCATGATGCCGGCGATCCTGCACCTTAACATGAGGCGGGCGCAGGCCGGTCTCCCTCCGCGCCCCTTGGACGCCGCGCTCTCGGCGGCCTGCCAGGCCCATGCCCATTACTGCGTGGTTAACAACTACTTCGGACATCCGGAAGATCCGAAAAAGCCGGGCTATACGAAAGAAGGCCATGAATTGGGAGGCATGAATGCCATCCTGTCGAACGGCAGATCTTCGGTCGGGGCCGTGGACGGATTCCTATGCACTTTTCTGCATCGCATTGACCTGATCCATCCCGATACGGACGCCTTCGGGATCGGCAGCGAGGGTACTATTACATCTATCAACGGCCGCACGAAGCGCAGGACGCTGGGGAAGTGGGAGTACCCAGTGCTTTATCCCCCGCCGGAGATGGAAGGTGTCCCGCTGTTGTTTTCGAACGAGATGCCCAACCCGTTGCCCCCGGAGCACGGGAACAAGCCGGCTGGATTTCCGGTTACGGCTACCTTCCAGGGCAAGGTGAAAGTAACCGGGGCATCCGGCGAGCTTTCTTCCATCGGCCAAATGCCGCCAGAGGGAAGCGATCCCGAATCGTGGCCGAAGGGGACGCCGGTCGAAGCCTATTTCTCCTCGCCGGAGAAACCTACGGCTTTAGGGAATCTGAACTCGATCTGTTTCATAGCCAAACAGCCCCTGCGGCCAAATACCGTTTATATCGCCAGAATATCTTATAGTGCTGAGGGGAAAGGCGATTCCCGCGTATGGTGGTTCAAAACGGGCTCGGTCGCGATGCCCGGCGCGCATGGGATCGGCCCCGAGCGGAGGACGCCGAAGAGATGAGGTTGGAAGTCCGGTCGGCATGTATGGTTCCGACGGCAGGCAGCCCATCAAAAAGCAATAAGTCGGAAGGAAGCATACGAGCGCATCGAAGCGGCGATAGATTCCTGCGGGGATGTTGGCGAACATGATCGAAGGGCTGGCGGTCAAGCATGCCTGAAAGGCAAAGGCGACGGTCGAATCCGACGAACCTTCCGTGCTTGCGCATACGTCGTCTTCCTCTTCCGGCAGGCGGCTGCTCCGTGGTAATATATTTCCTAAAAGACAACGATTTGGTCTGGCGATACCTTGGAGGCGCGAGTTCTGCTGGCGATGAACTGCTCTGGGGAAGCGCGAAATTGCAGGCTTAGGCTCCGGATTCGGTTGGGGGCCCGGAGCTTGCCGGCCATCCTTCTTTTGCCATTCATTTTCTCTTGTCGTTCCGCCGCGATCTCTCCATCGCCCGCTATCGGAGGGGACGGAGCGAACATGGAGAGGCGCTACATACTGTCGAGGTTCGGCGTCCGCTGCGGGCATCTGGAGGAACGAGCGGATGTGCGGACGGGGGGGGACGGTACGGAGGAAATAGTCACTGTAAGGACCTTCGAATCGTGGCCGGGCCGTCCCGGAGGGTCAGGGGGAAGAACCGTCGAGACATGGGTCGAGACACGCGGTGGCGCCCCTTTGTCAGTATCGGTACATTCGGCGGGCTTCGAAGGCGATACGTCCGCCGAAGGGACTGTGAGAGGGGGAAAATTCGCCTTCCGCATCCGTTCTTCCGGCCGCGAATACTCCCGCGAAATCCCCTGTGACCCTCCGCCGCTCTTTCCTCGCTCGATCGAGAGGCTCGTCCGCGAACGCGGTTTCGAAAAGGGTATTTGCTATTCGTACAGGACATACTGTTCGGAGACCGAGTCGATCGTGACGGCGGTCCACGAGGTTCTAGGCAGGCGGACAATCCGCGTCGCCGGGAGGGCGGTCGAGGCCTATGCGATAAGACGGACCGGGTTCCTTCCGGGCGTCGCCGAGACGCTCTTTTATGACGGCGCCGGGCGCTTGCTGTGCGCGGAGTGCACTTCGATGGATTCGCGCTTGGAGCTTGCTGCACGGGAGGAAGCCCTAAAGCCTCCCTCGGCGCAGGAGCTCGCCGTCGCGCGCGCGGCAGCTGAGGTTGCATCGACCGTCCCTATTGCCGCCAAAAACTTCCTCCTTCCTCCTCCTTGGCGAGTCGAGCAGGTGCTATATCGGCTCTGCGCGCGGAACGGGGATGGATTCCCGATCGATCCGGTCCATCTTGATCGCCCGCCGAGGCAATCGCTGGAAAAGCGCGACGGCCGATCGGCATGGCTGCGCATCGGCCGGACGGCGGCTGTCGTTTCCCATGGCGGCGGATCGCAGTCGGTGCCAGCCGGCGACAAGGATGTTACGGCATTCGTAGCAGCCGGCCCGCTCGTACAGTGCGATGATCCCGCCATACGCGTCATGGCTTCGGAACTCGCCGCCGGGGAGAGCGATCCGCGGAAGATCGTCCGCAGGATCGAGGCCTATGTGGCGCGCACAGTCGCCGATGGCCAGGCTTCTGCGCATCTGGCCTCCGCAAAACAGGTGCACGAAAGACTCGTCGGGGACTGCACCGAGCTGGCGGTCTATTTCATCGCCTTGGCTAGGGCTGCCAGCATACCGGCCCGCGCCGTACTTGGACTTGTGCAGTCCGGACACGACGCCTTCCGCTACCATATGTGGGCGCAGGTCCGGATCGGCGGCCAGTGGATTGATGTGGATCCGACACGGCCAGGCGAGGAAGTCCGGGCAACGCACATCGCGCTAGCCGAATCGGATCTTTCTGGCATGGGGCTTGGCGCAGCAGGCGCGATCTGCGCAGGCACGATGGGTAAGCTGGAGATATACATTGAGGAGATATCCGCCGGCGGGAAGACCTATAGGCCCGGCGATGCCTTAAACGCTTGGCGTTTGGCCGGCGGACGCTTTGAGGACGAGTACTTCGGACTCTCGATACCCGTGCCGGATGGCTGGGAGGTCGTGCCCCGCGACCGCATGCCTAAGAAAGACATGAAGCGTGAGGGGATAGTGCTATCGTTGAAAAAAGCCGGCGTCGCGACGGGAACCCTGGAGATCGAGTTCGCCGGAAGTCGCCGCACGTGTGAAAGCGAAGCGGACATTCGTGCTTCGCTGCCGGACGATATGCGCGGGATTGGGCAGTTGGATCGCATAGAAATATCCGGCCGGCCGGCAGCGTTGGCCGTAAGGCGCGGTATAATGCCCGACAACGCCCGCGTCCTTGCCCTTATACCGCTCGGCCGCGTCCGATATAACATGGACATAAGGATACGTTCGGCAAAGGTTTGGGAAGAGGCGATCAAGATCGTGCGGGGGATGCGACTCGATGCCTGGTAGAAAATGAGGAGGCTGAACGGATGTCGAAAGCTGGAGCGCGACCGGGCGAACCGAAGCCTGCGATAGCGATAGATATAGGCGGCACGAAATGCATGACGGCGCTGGGTTCGGAGAGCGGCCAGATCTTTGCGAGGGAAAGGTTCGAGGTTCAGAAACGGGAGGCTGCCTGGATCGAAAAGGAGATCATGGCATCCGTGGAGCGTCTGCGATCGGCCGAGCCGGACCGTTTCGCCGGGGTCAGGGCTTGCGGCATAGGGTTCGGCGGACTCGTGGAGGGCAGGCGGCTGTTTTCGCACCATGTGACAGGCTGGGAGGATATCGACTTGCCGGGAAAAATCGAGAGAACCTACGGCTGGGAGACCAAAATAGACAATGACGCCAACGTCGCGGCGATGGGGGAATTAACCTTCGGGGCCGGCAGAGGGTTGACCGACATCGTGTATTTCACCGTATCTACGGGAATAGGCGGCAGCGTTATATCCGGAGGCCGAATACTGCGCGGTAGCAGGGGCCTCGCCGGCGAGCTCGGTCACAT
>CALKMO010000087.1 GCA_937991785.1 uncultured bacterium
GTCCCAAGCCGCTCGGGAATGCCAAGCTCCAGAACCTTCTGGAGGGTCTTCAGGGCATCCTCAAGCTGGTCTTGGGTGCAGAATCCCCTTGAGACCGCTATCTTACCGAAGCTCATATCGGAAGCTTTATCCATCATGTTCATATCCTCATTTTATCCTTAAAACTATAGATAAGACAATACCCTTGCACCTAAAATAGACCACCCATTCTTAAGTACACCTTGTGCGCCGCAATGTGCATAGAATTTGTAAAATTTATGCGCGTTACACTTTTGCGATTTAAGCGTTGCGCTACATATATATGGCCTAGATATTAACTTAGCCCTACGTATAGGGCTAAAGCCATACACTGGTTTTTATCGGGTAGTATAGAGATTGGTCACGACATTGCTATCTCATAGTAGCCGTCGAGCGATTGCTACGGCCGGTTACCGTCCAGCCGTCCAGTCCGGGTCGCGGTTGGCGTAGCCTCCGTCGGTGAGCTGAACGAACACTTTCCCATCGGCGCGCATGACGCAGAGTTCCTGCCAGATTATCTGCCGCCCGAAGCTCCACTGTTTATAGCCCAGCGGTTCCAGCTTCGGCTTGTGCTCAAAATAGACCGGCGACTGGGAGAACGCGATGTACTTACCGCACGGGGATACGGTCGGGCACGCCGCGATGTACTTGTTCTTGTATTCCTCCCCCAGCTCAATGTCTTGACCGGGGAGGAACCCCCTGGGCCCCTGAGGTTTCTCGTCGAGGCTTACCCATCGGAGGATCGCGCCGCGGGTATCCTGGCAATAGACGATCCTTTTGCCGTCCGGAGCCCAGCGCGGGTGGCACCCTTCGCCGCCCTCGCACAGCACCCGGTACTTGCCCGTAGGCCAACCATCCGGTCCCAGGTAAAAGATCGTCGGGCAGTAGCCGGAATCGTGTCCGGTCATGCATAGCAGCATTTTACCGTCCGGACTGTAGCTCGGCTCCCACGCGCCGCCCCAGTGGGGCGGCGTCCCAAGACGAACTTCTCCTGTAGCCAGATCTTTTATGTAGATTGCGGCAGGATCTCTTTCTCCGGTATTCCCAGCCCCTGGATTAGCCTCGTAAGCCACCCGCTTGCCGTCAGGGCTGAAAACGCCTTTTATCGCGCCGGTCGCGATCTTCTGAATGTTCGACCCGTCCGCATCCATAACATAGAGGCCGACTTCCACATAGCACCCCCCTTGCGGCGACCAGAACCTCGACGTATCCCAAGGTCCCGCCTGGAAGAGATGTTGGTCGGTGAACTCTCCCATCTTCCGCTTGTTCTCGCGGTCGGAATAGAAGATTACTTTCTTCCCGTCCGGGCTCCACCGGGGATAGAAATCCCACGCCGGGTTCTTGGTCAGGTTTGTCTGGTTGCTTCCATCCGCATCGCAGACGTATATCTCCCAGTTGCCGTCGCGGTTCGAGCAGAATACGATCCTGCCTTTCCCGGCCAGTTCCTTCCGCAGCGCGGCCTGTTCCGGATCGTCCTTTATCGGGCGCCACGGACCGGGGTGTTTCTCCGGCGAATCCTTGCAGTCCATCCAGCCGCGCTTGGGCGGCGGATCGGGCTTCTTCTCTTTCTCGCCGCCGTACGACGCGCCGCAAACGGCGAGCGACGAAAAGGCGGCCGCAACGGCGGCCGCGAGGGCCGCCGGAATCGCGGCGGCCGTTCCCAGACCCGCCCTTTGAGAAATCCGTCCGTCCGTCATCGGTCGGCGCCCTCCTTCGCTTTGAGTCCTGTGCGCTCCTCCGCATGATATCCCAGCCTTACGCGCACGATACGGTTGTTGCCGTCGTCGTTCAGATACAGCCACTTGTCCGAGTGCGTGGCCACGAAGGAACAATGGGCTACGCATATTTCCGGCCCCCGGGCGTCGGCGTTGCCGTAGCGGCCTATATCGCAGATCGGGTTGCCATTGGTATCAACCACTCCGACCGTGAACGCATAGGCCTTCGGCACAAACGTTCTACCGTAAAGGTCAGTGTCGAAACGGGCGTTGGCACACAAGCATGGATAGCCGGCGATGCAGGACCAGTATATCTGGTCCAGGCCGGGATAGCTCCAGTACATGTTCTTCGTCCAGTAGAGCGTTCCGCCGACGGGCGGCCAGAGATTCGGGCTGTCGCTGGTGCCGAAGTCGGGCGGCCGGTCGGGTTTTTCGTCCAGCTTGACTATGTCGCCTATCCCGTAGAACTTACCGCCCGTCGGGGGAAATTTGGCCACGGCCCCGCCCGTATGGAGCCCCTTGGGCATGACTTGGCGGGCGCCGATGCCCACGTATATGTTCCCGGCGGCGTCGGAGCGGATGCCGAAGCTCGCCAGCGGAAGGGCCGGGATCAGGTCCTCGCCGGTGGGCTCGCCGCGGGAGTCCCACCTGAAGACCAGCTCGCCCGCACCGAAGTAGCGGCCGGGGAATATCTTCGGGCGGTAGCGGCCCGCTATGGATTTCATGAACCCCGCCTCCCCTCCGTCGCCCAGGTGCCACGACTCGTACTTCCTCCCGGCCGAAAGGAAAGCCTCGGCGCTCTGGTAGTTCTTAACGAAGGAAAGCACGTCGCCACGGGGGCTTACGCAGAACCCGTTGTCGTAGCTGTTTGCGCCGGGCATCGAGCGTATCTTGAGGACTCCGCGGAAGGTCCGGCCCCACTCGGGCCTCCCCTCCTCGCCGTAATCGAAGGGCACCTCCGCGTCTGGTCCGAACTCCAGATCCGCCTTTTCCTCGCCGTGGCGCGGTTCCTGCGTGTTCGGTACGATCTTGTCCGGATCCAGCCTGGCGATGAACCTCAGGTGCTTGGCGTAGAACATGCCGTCCAGCCCGCAGAATATCTCCTCCGGGAAGGAACCGCCCAGAGGTTTAAAGGTCTCCATCCGCCCCGGACCTTCCGGGTCGCACCGCATAAGGCCTCCGAGGTCGCGCAGGCAGTACAGGTGGCCGCGGACGGGATCCACCGCGATGCGGTTCATGCGGCCGCCGCCCAGCAGGTGCGGTCTCAGACCGGCCTTCCGCACGGATTCGTCGAAATCCTCGACCAGCTCCAGCTTTTCCCCCTTGTCGGCGTACACGCGGATTTTTCCCGCCTGGGCCACGAACCAGACCCGCGGCGGGTCGGCCCAACCGTCCGCGCAGACGATCGGCAGCACTCCCTCGCGCGCGTGGACCTTTTCCACCACCTCGGCCTTCGGCTTGCGGTCCGGACCGAGCTTCACCAGCTTGACGTCGAACGGCATCCATTCCTTTTCGCGCGAGGCGGTCGCGACGAATATGTCGCCGGTCTTGTGGTTGACGCTTATCGTCCTGGGTCTTGCGAAGGGTATGGATTCTTTGAGCCTGGCGTCGGGGGAGAAGACCTGGATCCTGTTGTTGCCCGTGTCGCAGACGTAGACGTTCTCCGAGGCGTCCACGCATATTCCTTCGGGCCTGTTCAGGTGCCGCTCGTCGTTGCCGGACCCGTCGCCGGCCTTCCTGTCGCGCCCGACCTCGCCCACGAACGGCCCCATGCTATCGGTCACCACGCCCTTGAAGTCCCAGTCGAAGCGCCAGACGGTGTTCCATAGATAGGGGAACGACGGGAATACTCCGCCGCCGTCCGTCGGCACTCCGAAGTTCGGGCCGCAGGCGTAGATGCGTTTGCCGTCGGGGCTGAGCGCTATGGACATCCTTTCCATCCATCTTTTCGCGAATACCGGTCCGGCCATCGGCTCGCCGCCTGTGGTGCCGTCGGCCCGCAGCCTGAGTATCGTACGCGGGAACGGGTACCCGCCGGAGGATATTGCGATGCGGCCGGCCGCTGCGGCAAGGGACAGCGGGGAATACACGTTGGACGTCGGCTCGATGCCGCCGAGCCCGGACAGGTACGGCACGATCCGGCCGTCCTCCGCAGGGCGCTTGCGGATATCAACCTGGCCGGCGTCGAACTTGTCCCCCGCGAAGGGTATGAGCGTTCGCAGGTAGTTGCCCTGGCGGTCGAAGGCTCTCAGGAATGTCCGGCTTCCGCCGGTGGTCTCCAGCACGTACACGGCGTCCTTGTCCGCCGCGATTCCCGCTATGCCTCGGGAAGATGTCGTGTCTTTCGGATGCCAGCCCAGGACCTTGTCGAAGGCCGGTTTCAGGCCGAGGGAGACGCGGGCGACGCATTTGTCGGGTTCGTCCACATAATTGCCGCGATCGTCCTTGCCGTCCCAGATCAGCGTCTGTTCCAGCGCGTCCGGCTTGAGGGGGGCGGGGGCGTTGCTCCCGAGGACCCCGTAGACGATATGTCGAACGATCCTGCCCCGCTCATCCTCGATCGCCACCGCCACGTCGCACTTGCCTTTCGATGCGAACGTTATCTCGTACCGGTCTCTCCCGATCTTCTGGAACTCGGGCTTCCGCGCGAACTCAAACACTTCCTCCCGCGCCGCGGGCTTCAGCTTCGGCCCATCCCACTCTTCGGCCGCGGTCTCCGGAACGGCCGAAGGCAGACCGAGACCGATGCAGACCGCGACAGCCGGCCATACGGAGAGCATCCGGGCCGCAATCCGGAACGGGCGTATTTTGTGCGAGAACATGGTCGCTTCCGACATCTTTTCCCCTCCTCTTGTCTCAGGGCAGAGTCGCTTCGGCTTCCGCGGCGGGATTCCTTTCCCTCCGGCAGGTCCGCACCCAAGATTTGACGGCCCGCAGGCGGTTGCCCTTGCGATAGCACGCCGCGATCACGGCGGGGCTGCGAGTTTTCCCGGGCGCGGCCGATGTCATCGCCCGCCTCCCTCTCCAGCCAGGCCGGCGGTCTCCTCTACCGCGTAGGCGATCTCCACGCCCACTATCCGGTTGTTCCCGCTGTCAACCATGTAGAGCCGCCTGCGCCCGCAGTCAACCGTCAGGAACGAACAGTAGGCCAGGGCGATCTCCGGTCCGCCCACCTTGATCGGGCTGTCCGGCCCACGGCCGCTGTCGGCATTGCCGTAGCGGCCCAGCCGCAGTACGAAGTTGCCGTTGGTATCGAGCACCGCAACGGCGCAGCGGTGCGCCTCGGTAACGAATACGCGGCCGTACCAGTCCACGGCGAAGCGCGTCTGGGGGCAGAAGCACGACGTGTTCGAGCCCACCTCGTTGATTCCGCCGTAGGTCCACAGGAGCTGTCCCCTGGTCCATACGTTCCCCGACGCGCCACCCCTGGCCCGGAACTCCGGCGGCCGATCCGGTCTCTCCTTCAGGGGAATCGTCCCGCCCTGCTCGTAGATGAACTTGCCTCCCAGCGGGCCGAATTTGACCAGCGTATCTCCGTAGATCGGCTTGCCGTCCACGTAAAGGTTGCCGGAGAATCCCAGGTAGATGTTGCCGTCGCGGTCGCCCCGCACCCCCATCGTGCCGCAATAAAGCCCGCCGACGGCGTCAAGCAGTCGCTCCTCGCCTTTGTAATCCCATATGCCAAGTATGTTGCCGGCCTCGTCCATACTCGGCCTGCCCGGATAGAAACGCGGATGGAATTCGCGGTCGTCCCTGGGTCTGAGCAGTCCCTTCCGGAAATCCTGCATCGCCCAGTCGCTGCCAAGCGACAGGCGGCCTTCCTTCGTGGCGCGGCTGTAGAGCCCCAGCACGAGGATATCGCCGCGGTGCGACACGTCGAAACCGTTCTGGACGTGGAACACGTGAGGCCACGGGAACCTGAGGCCGCCCGGCGACATGAACCCCCACCCTCCGCGCACCTCCTCGCCGTAATCGAACGGGACGGGGCGCCAGGTCTCGGGATCGAAACGCAGGATGTATTTCATGGTGCGGAGGTAGGCCAGGCCGTCCGGCCCGATCAGCATCTCGTCGAATTCGCCGCCGACATGCGGCAGCTTGACCGGCTCGAAGCGCCCGGTCGCCGGCTCGATCCGCCAATGTCCGTTATAGTAGAGGCGCCCCCTGACAGGATCGGCGCTGATCGCGTGCCTCACTCCGCCGGAAATCCAGAAGGGCGTCTTCCCGTCCCTTTTCACGTCCTCGACGAATTCGGACTTCAGTTCGAGCCTGTCGCCCTTATCCTCGTATATCGCGATCTCGCCGTGCCTGCGCGTGATCCACACTCTTGGCGGCGAGACCCATCCGTCCACGCAGAAGGCCGGGTCGTTGGCGGCCGGGCCGTAGTCGAATTCCAGATCGAACATCGGCTTCGACTCCGGCACCGGCGAAAACTTGAGCAGGCGGAATTTCCATCCGCCGGCATACCCCTTGCCGCGGATTATGCCGGCGATGACGTAGACGGCCCCCGTCCTCTGGTCCACGTCCAGCCACTCCGGAGCCTTGACCGGGATGGTGTGAAGCCACGTCCCGTCCGGCTTGTGAACCTGCACTCGGTTGTTCCCATAATCGGCCACATAAATGTTGCCGGCGGCATCGGTCGCTGCGCATAGGGGCATGTTGAATCCCTTCTCGTCGTCGCGGGGATGTTCTATTTCGCCTATGAAGGGCAGCTCCGGGAGGACCGCAGCGTCCCAGTCCGCCCTGTAAACGGCATGGATGAATTTCACGTCCCGGACCCCGTAGGTCGGCGAGGCGGTTCCGCTGCGCAGGCCGGTAACGTAGAGCCATTTGCCGTCCGGGCTGGAGGCCATGGCGTGGTTGTACAGGAGGGATGCTTCCCATTTCCGGGCCTTGGCCTTGCCTATAACCGGACCGTACAGCCTGCCGCCTTCGGGGGACCCGTCGGTCCTGATGCGCATGACCTGCTTCGGCACGAGCCCGCCCATCGAGGCCGCCGCCAGCTTGCCGGCGGCGCAGGCCATCCGCTGCGTTATGACCGGCACGGCCTCCGCGTCGAAGCTCAGGTTGAAATAGTTGCCGCGCGGTCCCCCGGCGCCTCCGTCCGTCCTGGCGGAGCCGCCGGCCGGGTAGTAGACGACCTCCCCGTCGTGGAGCTTTATCAGGTCCTTCAGGTCGCCTTTCTTGAATTCCTCCAGTTTGTCGGCGCGGAACGGCACGAGCGTCCGCAGGTACTCGCCTTCATGGCTGTAGGCCCTCAGCTGCGGCCGCTCGACCCCGCTCAGGACGTAAACCCCGTCCTTATCGGCCGCAATGGCGCTTATGCGTCTGCTGGAATCCACGTCCTTCGGGTGCCAGCCGATTATCTTTTCGAGGCGCGGCGAGAGACCGAGCGACACGCGGGCGACGCATTTTTCCGGCTCCTCCACGTACTGCCGCCGGTCATCCTTGCCGTCCCATATCACCGCCTGTTCAAGCGAATCGGGCCCAAGGGGGGCCGGCGCGTTCGGCCCCAGCACCCCCGCCACAAGGTGCCGCACCACATTCCCATTCCCATCTTCTATAGCGATCGTCACGTCGCACCGGCCCTTCGCCGCGAACGTTATCTCGTAACGGTCTTTCCCGATCTTCCGGAACTCGGGCTTCTTTGCGAACTCGAACACCTCCTCCCGCGCCGCGGGCTTCAGCTTCGGCCCCTCCCATTCCTCGGCGCAAGCCGGACCCGGCCGCATCGAAGGTATGGCGGTCAGGATCGCCTGCGCCAGGCACAGGATCGCAACCCAGCCGAGCGGCGCCGCAGCGCATGCGGGCGCGGGGTTCTTCCGGAAGCCAGATGCCAAAATGCCTGAGCGATATCCGTTACCGCTCGCCATAACGAACCTCCCGCGCATCGCCGCGCATCAATAGTACTCCCGGCTCTCCGCATGCTGCTCGTGCAGCCACCGGAACCGTATCTTGCCGTAGTATGGGAACTGCCAGGGCAGGTCCAGCATGCGCTGGATCAGTATCTCGTTGCCGAGCTGACGCCAGGACGCGAGCACAAGGAGCGCGTCGTCGTTGGCGATCAGGTCCGCGTCGCGGACGTCTATCAGCGTCTCGCGTCCGCCGGTAATACTGATGTGATTTGCGTGGGCGCATATGGCGTGCCCGCGCGAGTAGCTTGCCCATTTCGACAGCTCGTAGACCTCCAGCCGCACCGTCAGGCGGAATCCCTTGACCATGTCCTTGAAAATCGGCAGGAGCCGGCGGACCTCCTGCATCTCCTGTTCCGATACGGCTGGGAAGCTTCTTTTATCCGCGTTCCAACCGGGGGTCTTATCCTGGTGCTTGATCATGTTCTCGTACACGCACGCCAAGTGTATCCATCGGGCCTTGGGATCATTGCTGGCGGAGTACTCGAACTTCATCCCGTACTTGTCCCACCCCTGTCCCATGGGGAACATGCACAAAGTGATCTTGTTGATGTCCTTGAAGCGATAGACGGTGGTCATGCGCTTGCCGCCGTCGGATGTGTCTTCCAGCTTCCAGTCCTCCACGCTCACCCCTTCGCCCATCTCCTTCGCGCGTTCCTCCACGCGCGCCCTTGTGAGCAGATCGGCGATCTTCCGCCCCCTCGCCCCGGGCAGCCGAGCCTCCAGCCTGAGCAGGCGCGGGGCGAAGCCGAGCGTTTCGGTGACGCGGCCGCTCCCGTCCTCGTCGAGGCGTATGACGTAGCCCGCCTCGAGGCATCCGCCCGCCGCCGCGGCGAGCCCCAGCAACGCCACAATCCGGCCGACTCTCCGCATCGAACGCGCCCTCCCGCTTCG
>CALKMO010000088.1 GCA_937991785.1 uncultured bacterium
CTCGTCACGGTCCGCCCAGCGCATCGCGAAGTTCAGCATGAAGAGCGTCATCAGCGCCGTGATGGTCGTCCTGAACGAGAACGCCCGGCCGAGCATGTTCCGGCTGAAGGTATCGGGGTACAGCGGCGTCTCTGAACCGAAATTTATATCCTGGCATATCTGGAGGCAGACGTTGACGGCGAAAAGCAGCACCAGCGTCCCGACAAGGTGGCGCGATTCGCCCTGGAATATCCTCGGGAAGGAACCGAGGAGCAGCAGGAAGCAGGCGGTGAGAAAGAGGCCGGCGCCGAGGAACGGGCGCCTCCGACCGAAACGGGTCATCCGATCGCTCTTGTACGCGACGTAGGGCTGGACCACGAAACCGAACAAGCGATTCAGCGCGATGGCGCTCGCTATGAAGGCCGGCGCCTGGGGCCTTGCTCTGCATAGAAGGAACCGCCCTGGGAACGAACTTCGCGCTAACGGCGCGATCCGCCGCCTGCGGAGCCTTCCGGAATATCACGAACACCGAACCCGCCGGGTCGAACCGCAGCCGCACGGTCGTCCGACCGTCCGACTCCCGCCATACCGGAGCCTTCTCGATGGTCCCCGTGTCCGGATGCCACAGCTCGGGTTCCCGCCCGCTCACCCGGAAAGTGCAATCCACCTCCGACGGTTCCCTCTGGCTGACCACGAGGTAAATGTCCGCATCCCCGGTCCGCCGGTGGATGTAGGCTTTTCCTCGGCCGGCCGCGGCGATGTCGCAGTCGGGGTTCACCCCGTCGGCGGCCAGGACCTGTTCCGGCGTCCTGCCCCAGATAACGCGGCCCTTGCCTAGCTTGTGCTCCATGATCTTCCGGCCGTCGCAATCGCCCCACATCTCGGCGGCCAGCGACCGGACTTCCTCGTCGCACTGCGGATAGCCATCCAAGCTGGGGGACGATTCCGGCCGGGGGCCGATCACCGTGGCCCCGCCCTCGACCAGTTCTTTCAGGCGCCGGAGCAAGCGCGGAGTCATCGGCAGCGGGCCGCCAGGCGGCAGAAAATCGGCTTTTCTCCCCCAAGGCGCCTCGCTGGGCAGAACAAGCAGGCGGTAATTCATCCCGTCCGGCAGCACCAGCAAGCCGTCCTTTACCCGGATGCGGTTCATGATCGCGTCGGCGTTGATCCAGTAGGCGCTCGGTCCGCCTTCTTGAATCTCCATGCCGAAGAACGCCTCGTCTATGACGCCGCCGTCGGCGTCCGGTCTTGGCGTCTCGCCGATGAAGCGAGCGTAATCCGCTACGTAAAGGCCTTGTTGGAGGAGATACCGGCAGCGCGAAAGGTATGCCGTCCACGCTGCGGCGCCCGGCTCCCACCACGTGTTGGTGCGTTCTATGGGCGATCCCCATTTGCCCATCATGACCATTCCGGGCTTCCTGTCCGCCCACGGCTGATGGGCGTACCGGTGGAAGACCAAGCGGTTAATGCCTGCGCAGAACGCCCGATCGCCCAGGCGCTTGAACGATTCGAGGTCGTCGCTCCATGAGATCGGCGAAGTGAATGCCTCGGCGGCAGCGATCCTGCGGCCGTAGATGTGCGCTGCCGATGCCGCGCCCGAACAGACGCCCAGGTAGCGTCCGCTCATCCATAACTCACCCATCGGAACGTCCGCCATCCCCCCGCACTGCAGGAAGTCGGATGCGGCGCCCATCGGCTCGCAATGGAAATACAGCCCTCGCCGGCGGCAGAGCTCAGCGAAATGTCTGTAGAAATTCTCGGCGAACAGCTCCGCGGCCGTCTTCCGCCAGTCCCACAGGAACCGCCGCGTCGCGTCGGAGCTTCGGACGATCCTGCCGAATTTCGCCGGCAGATACGGGACGGGATCGTAGCCCCGCCTCTTCCGGAACTCCTCGAAGAACGCCGGCGTCCAGCCGAACCCCCATGCCTCGTAGCTGTCCACGAGGATACCGCTCAGACCTGCTTTCGCAGGGGCGCCGAGATCGCTTAGAATCATCTCGATGAAGCCGGCCCAATGCGCCTCAAGCGCCTCCCGGTTCAGGACGTCGCACGATTGACCGGAGATATGCGCCCCGATCCGAAGTATCGTCCATTCTCCTTTGGGGAAGTCCCAAGTCAGTTTGCCGTCGGGTCTCATCCGGGACGTTATGTCTACGACTCCACCTTCGGAAACGACCTGGATACTGCCGGCGGAAGGTGCCGCCGGCGATCCGCTTTCGCGCACGGCAGCCGACCGGGCTTCCGTTCCGCGCACGGCGGGTTCGACGGCCCCCGTCGGAGGCGCCTCGAATACGGCGATCGCAGCCACGTCGTGGAAATCCCGCACACCTTTGGGAATGGCAAGCGTCCCTTCGAACCTGCACGGACCTTTGACGTGCGTTCCGGACGCGACAAGGGATCTCATGCGGTGTACGGGTTGGATCCATGGCCCTCCGGTGAACGAGTATCCATGACTGTTATGGATGCCGAGTTCCAGCCCCAGCCGTTTCGCTTCAGTCGCCGCGTGCTTCAGCAGCTCGCGCCATTCGTCTCTCATGAACGCCACCGGCCTGACTCCGGCCAGCGGCTCGCGCCCGGCCGCTCCGACGTGAACGGGAATCTTGACCGGGGCGGCAGGCTGTTCCTTCCATATCCTTGCCGTCAAAACATATCCACTGCCCGCCCCGGATCATCATCGCCACGTGCTCGCCCCAAGGGAAAAGTTCGGCCCGGTTCGCCCCGGCCGTGCCGCGGCCGGGTTTGAGCGGCACCGATCCGATCAGTCCCGGCCCGCGCCAGCTCTGCCACGTCACGCCCTCGTCGTCGGAGTACATCGCGTAGGTTTCGCCTTTGCCCAGGCGCCCTCTTGTACTCCACATGCCCCAGATGCGGCCCGAAGGAAGCCTAAGGATGTTCTGGGCAGCATGGGCGCACCATCGCGGGTCGCCGGACATGAAATGCCGGGGACTCTCCTTCCACCCCTCTGCCGTGTACACGGTGCGGAAGAAGAAGACGCGGTCGGCCGGGTAGTATTCCAGCGCCGTGCGGAAGATCAGACAGCCGTCGTCCTTCACGCCGGCAAGGTCCGGGCCCAGATCGAAAACGGTACCCTCCCACGCCTTCCGGCCCTTGCTGATCCACGTGGGCGGCTCGCCGGGCCCCTTCAGCCCGCCCCAGCTCTTTCCGCCGTCGCGCGTGGCCAGGACCACCAGCGGGCTGAATTTGAAGTTGCCCGGCTTGTCGAACCGCATGGACAACGCGGCGCCGGGCATGCAGAAACAGACGAGCATCTCGCCGGGGCCGGCAGCGGTCACCGCCTTAAGGATCACCCACTGGTGCAGGTTGTCCTCGGTCGCATACTTGTCGTTCTTATTGGGGACGTAGCCTTTCTTGAGCAGCGGGGGCAGGTCGACCGCGGCGGGCGCGGATGGCGCCGGGGGCTCGGCGGCGACCGGAGGCTTCGCCGGCCGGGGCATCGGCGATTTCGCCACGATGTATTCCTTGCCGATATCCTCCCCGGTTTCCCAGAGTATCTCTACGCCGTAAGAGCGCGGCAGATCCTTCGTGTACGAACTGCGTTCTCCTTTCAACACGGGCGTCTTGCAGGCGGCGCCTTTCTTCGACAGCCGGATGTTGTCCAGCATCACCGCGGCCTTCTCCAGGATCGGATGCTTGGCGGCCGCCCCGTAGCCGCTCAGTTCCTTCACGTCCTTTCTGCCGTCGAAACGGATAAAGATGTTGCATAGCTTTTTCAGGTTGAGCTTCCGCTCCTCGACCGCCGCGCCCAGGTCCAGCTCGAGCGTAACCCATTTGCCGGGCTCTATCCCCGAATACGTCTGGGAACAGGATGTACCCCCGCGGCGAAACGTAAAGCCCCCGCTCGTGCGTGTTGCTGTGGCCCCGCAGCCCGGTCCAGAGAACCTTGACATCCCGCTTCACAAAAGCCTTCGGGCAAGGGCTCTGGCCCATGCTTTCGCCGGTATCGTGCCACTTCCCCGGCCAACCCTGCGGCAGAAGCACCGCGTCGCCGCCGAAATCCACGGGCTTGCCGCCATGATCCACACGCATGACGTACAGGAAGTATCCCAGATATCCGATACCCAGGTAGAGATTGCCGTCCGGACCCACGTGGCATTCTGTCGCCTTGTTCAGCGTGCCGTCGGGAAAGAACGAGGCGTCCAGCTTGCCGGTCTTTCCGTCAAAGCGCCTGATGCCGATCTGGTGGTTGCCGAAGTATACCTCCTCGCGGATGCGATCCGCCGCCATTCGCGAACAGTCCTCGCCGCCGTCGCCGTCCGCGTAGTAGCTCGAGCCGTCCCAGTCAGCCGGCGGTCTCGCTATCCCCGCCGGCGCAGGCTCCTGCTTGTAGTCCTGAACCCCGGCCAAGGCGAACACGACCTTCGCCAGGTTCTCTATGCCCATGATCACCTCTTTCATGCTCACTATCCCGTACCGATCCTCGGAGACCGGAACCTGGTCGCCCCAGATCGTCTTGACCAGCCGCCAATGCCCCTGAAACCTTTTGTCCGGAAAGGCCTGCGCCACCTTATCCAAATCCTTGGCCGAAGGCGGCCAGAACGTCCGAACGTACTTGCCATCCTTGAATACCCGCCCCTCGGCAACCCGATAATCATTTGCCACAAGCAGGAAAACCTCGCCGTTGGGTCCCTTCCCGACAAAAGATGGAATCTTGTTCTTCCCGTCCGGAACGAAATACGGATTCCATGCAATATTTCTCTCGAACTTCGGCCTCAACCCCAGCGAGACGCGCACCTTGCACCCGGCAGGCGCCTTATTGCCCATGTCGTCCTCGCCGTCCCATTCGATCTTCTGCGAGAGCGAATTCTGCCGGAACGGCCAGGGCGCGTTCTTCCCGAGCACCCCCGAGGCCAGATGCCGCACGATCCGGCCGTCCGGTCCGACTATCGCCACCGTCGCATCGCACCTGCCCTTAGATGCGAAGGTTATGACCCGCTTGTCGCCCTGCTTCTCGACTTTGGGCTTCTCCGCAAACTCGAAAACCTCCTCCCGCTCCTGCATCCCGTTGTAAGGATTTACCGGGGCGGGCTTGCCGTCTCCGGCCGGCGGCGGGGAAACTTTGTCCTCCCCGTGTATCGGTA
>CALKMO010000089.1 GCA_937991785.1 uncultured bacterium
CCGCGCCCGCCGATACGCCACAGTGCCGTTTCCGCGTCTTCCTTTACCGCCACGACGGCACCCTCGCTGGTTCCCAGGAAGAAGATGCGATCCACAGGAGAGAACCCGGTCTCGGCCGCTACCGTCTCGTTGGGATTCAGCTTCGCAGAAAACCTCCAAGCCGTTTCCCGCGCGAGCGCCACCTTCAGTTCCCAGATATCCAGCGCCTGAAACGAACGCTTGTAGGTCCTGTACCCTTCGCGCCGGACCTCCAGCGAATGTCTCTTCGATGGATCGTATTCGACGCGGAGCGGTTTCGTCCCCGCCACCCCTACGAAAACGCCGTCGAGCGCCACGTCCGCATCGCCGGTAAGCGCCGATATCAGCAGCGGCAGCCGGACCTTGGCAGATTCAGGATGATCCGGATATTTCTCCAAAAATTCCAATTTCCTCCTATGTTCCTCGGCGGGGTCGGGCGCCCCCGTTCGCATGAAGGAAAGAAAGTCTTCGATTTCCCGCTTCTTCCCTGTCAGGACGGCCAGCTTTTCGGAACAGGAGTCTTTCTGGAAACTGTCAGCGTATTCCGAGCCTATAACGTCCCGGCATTTCGAGACGGCCTCCGCCAGCTCGTAAGCCTTCTCGTGTTTTTCTATTTCGGCGATTAGCCTTTTTATTCTCTCCTGCTCCATTGACCGAGCCTCGGCCGCCTTCTCCTCGACATCTCTGGCGCCAGCCAGCAGTTTCGCCTCGCGCTCGCCCGCCTTCCGATCCAGCGCGAGGAACGGCGACTTCATCGCCTTCGCTCCGGCGGCGACCTCGGCCGCCTCCCGGTACTTGGCGGCGGCCGCATCGTACTTTCCCGCCAGGAAAAGTTTCTCGGCCTCGGCCTCCATTTCTCCGGCCGCATCCATGCGCCTCTCGTATTGACGGAGATTGCCGTACTCGTAAACGGCGACACCTCCGGCGGCAAGGATTGCCAGCCCGATCGCGGCGAGGACGGTGCGAATCAAGACGCGTCTCTGTCTCCTTTCGTCTTCGCTGAGCAGAACGTTCGACAACTTGGTCTTGACCTGCGCCAGCGAATGGTCCATCGAGAGTGCGCGGCGGTACGTCTCGGCGGCCTGCTTGACCCGACCGATCCTCGCGTACAGATCGCCCAAAGCTTCCAGCTCCCTGCATGCCGCGGCGCGGTCATTTTCGAGCAGGCAAAGCTTGACCAGATCGTTGCGGGCGTCCAGGTTCGACGGGTCCAGCTCGAGCGCCTTGACGCAGGCGGCCCTGGCGTCGGATATGCGCCCGACCTCCTGATAGATGGCGCAGAGTTCCTGATAATTTATTATCGCCTCGCGCTTCTGCCCGCGCTTGGCGTATATCGCTGCCAGGTGTTCTCGAGACTGCGAGTGGCGGGGGACGAGCTGCACGATCTTCCGCAGCACGCCCAACGCCTTCTCCTCGTCGCCTTCCTTGAGCGCCGCCTCGGCAAGCACGTTCATGTGGATCGCAGCCTTCTCCGAGTTCCCGACGGCGATGCACGCATCGGCCAGCGCCTTCCTGATCCCGATATCCTCTCCGCCGATAGTCAGAATCCTCTCGTACAGCTTTATACACTTCTTCCGCTCGCCGGCCTTTTCGAATCTTTCCGCGGCGGCCCGCAGCTCCTCAACCGTCGCCGGCCGGATCATGCCGTTCTGCAGAAAACCGCACAGCGCCTTCGCGACCTCGAAAGCCGAAAGGTACGAATCGGCTATCAGGTCGCCGACTTCCCGGACGCCGTCTATGAGAGAAAACACGCGCTGCTCTATGGGATTCAGTTCGATCTCTCCGCCGGCAGCAGCCTTTGCCGCAGACTCCTCGATAGCGTATATCTCCTTCGGCGAAGGTATCTGCTGCCGTATCCTCTCCCACTCGTCTATCCGTCGTGCCGCCTCCATTATCAGGCCGGACACCTGGATCTTCACGTTCTTCGTAAAGCCCACTTGGTCGGCGAAACGCCCGGCGCCGGGGTCTCCTTCGGTGAACTCGAAATCCGCCTTTTCCCACCCGAACAGATCGTAGATGCTTTCCTCTATCTGGTGTTGAAAAAGGGCGTCTACCTGTTCCCTTGTGCAGGCGCCGATGTCTATGAGACATTCGCCAACAGGTCTGCCGGTCTCGGAAGCCCTGGCGATGGCTTGGTTGAGCTGCTCTCTGGATGCCAGGCCGCGCACCACGAACGCCTCCGCGGGAAGCAGAGGATCGGCGTCTCCGTTATCTAGATACCTTATGTAGCCTGAGGCGAAGTAAACGTTCCTGAGCACACCGCCGCCGGAAACGAGTTGAAGCGTCCCGGTCTGCTGGTTCAGGGAGAGGTTTTGGAAAACATCGGCGAGATTGAAGGTATCGAGACTGCCTTTAAATCCCATAATCGCCGCCGTTTCAGAAAAAGATGGCGAGCCACGGATCCCCTTGCCTCCGGCATTTCAGTGCAAGATCCCTCGCGCTTCGAATCCGTTCTTACTACTTATTCTGCCCCTTCTCCCCCTTGTCGCCGCCGAAGAAATCGTCGAGCCTCTGGTCAGCGGCTGCCTCGAAATCGGCACCCACCGTCGGGGCCGGTTCCTCCTTGTGCCGCTCCATGGCCTTAAGCAAGGCATCCCCGACCTTCTTCGTCAGCTGTTCGGCGTATAGGCGTACCATGCCCACGGTCGTACGATCGTCGAAGATCGTAACCAGCAAGGCGCGTTCCACGCACAAGGAAACGTGTATATTCTCGTTCTTGCCTTGGTGGAACAGCACGGTGAATTCCCGCTCCCCGAGCAGCTTGGCCACCTCTCTGGTGGAGGCGAACGAACCGGCCACCAGCGCGGCTATAGAATCCGTGTCGAAACTTTTGGTGAACCCCTTCTTGGTCACCATGTGCCCCTCTTTGTCTATCATCAGCACGCACTTGGCCTGGGATGCCTCCAGGAAGTCGGCGAGTATCTTGTTTATTTCCTCTATGTCTTCCTCGTAGAAGACGAGCCTTTCCTGTCTCAGTCTCTGGGCGAAATCCATGTGCCCTCTCCTTTTTATCTTTTCCGGCCTTGTCTTTTTACCGGCCCCCTCCCCATTCCGAAACCCGATCTCGGACGGACCGCTTTCACCCCAATATCGCGCTGGCCGCAGCCGCTATAAGCCACGATATTGTTATGGCCGCCACCAGCACGCTCAGGCATCCCTTCTTCTTCTGCGGCTCCCCGAATAGTTTCCCTCCGCTAACTCCTCTTGCCAAATCCTTTTCCGAGCGCGGGACGGGTGCGCCGGACGCCTCCGACGCGCTTTTTACCTGCACGGAGGCGGCCGATGCCGGCGCTGGAACCGCCCCACACCCTCCCGCCGGCGCATGCCCGGCCGAAGGCATAGGGGGCCTCGGTTGCGGAGGCGAACTCGGCGGCATCTTCGCTGCAGCCGCCGGAGGCGGTGGAGGAGGAGCGTTAGATGCCGAAGCCGCCTGGCGAACCACCCCTGGCTGGGCCGACGCCGCCGGAGATCCCGCCGGTTGCCCGACAGGCGGGGGACGCGAAACGGCATGTTGCTGTGCGGATATCCCTATCCCGGCCGACGACGGCGAAGGCTTCCGCTGCGGAGCGCTCGCCGCAGGAACGGGCCGCGGCGGCAAGGGCGTCGGCGCAGCCGGAGCTTTCGGCGGAAGATGGTGCTGGGCGCCGGCGGCGCCGACCGGCAGCACCGGCGTGGCTCCGGATAAAGGCTTCGGGATGGCCGGAGGCCGCGGCGCGGCCGGCGCATGACCTGCGGCTACGGCGGAAGCAACTGCCGCGCTGGCTCCGGATGTAGGCGGCGCTGCCGGACCGGGAGGCTGCGGAGGCTGCGGAGGCGCGCCCGCGGCACCGACCGGCCGCGCGGGCGGGGGCGGAGGAGTAGCCGCTCTCCCGGCGGCCGCCGCGGCCGGCGGCCTGGGCGGAGACAGCGCAACAGCGCCCGCCTTCCGAGCCGCTTCCGCCCGCCTCTGACCGTCCTCCGAGTATCCCTGCTGGCGATTGAGGCGCCTGATGACTTCCTGCGCCACCAGCTTAAGCGTCTCCATCACGCCTTCGCCGGTCACGGCCACCGCCGCCACGCTGGGCCACCCTCTGCGGTTGAGCTGGCGCTCCATCTCTTCGATCGGAACCGCGTCGGGAAGATCTCGCTTGTTCCACTGCATAACCAGCGGGACGGTGTTCATATCCAGACCGTTCTCAGCCAGGTTCCTTTCGAGATTTTCGAGCGATTCGATGTTTTCCTTCATCATCTGGGGATTGGAATCCGCCACGAACACCACGCCGTCCGCCCCTTGCAGCACAAGACGCCGCGTGGCGTCGTAATACACCTGCCCTGGAACCGTGTACAACTGAAACTTAGTGGTCATCCCGGCAATCTTGCCAAGATCCAGCGGCAGAAAATCGAAATAAAGAGTACGGTCGGTCTCAGTAGCTATCGAAACCATGTCCGAGGGAACCGACCCTTTTGGGGCGCGCGCGTGAACCACCTGGAGGTTGGTGGTCTTCCCACATCGCCCAGGACCGTAGTATACGATCTTGCAGTTCACTTCGCGCGAGGCGAAGTTGATCTGAACCATGCCTCTAAACTCCGCATCACCCGAGAGTTCGAACTACGGAACGCCTTCATGTCGGCAGTCCGCGCTCAGCGGAATCCGGCCGCGCTTCCCAGAGACCAACGCTTACCGCCATGCGCATCGCCCGCCCGAAAGTTACGTTTGCCGCCGACGCTTGAGAACCGAACTTAATTAGGTACCAACCCCCGAAGAGTCTGTCAAGTCTAACTGGGAGCCTGTCCGCTTTTCGGGTGCATGGCCGTAACTGCATAAAGTTTTGAGCGTCTGGCACCGATGCTCTTTTCAGAAGGGTTTGCCAAGGGAGGCTTTTCCCGAGGAAGAGGACACGGACCAAGCAAAGGGTAGAGGAAGGGCAGGGCGGTTTGACCGCAAGGCCGAGCCGTCGGACGTACCGCCCGTCCTTCTCCGCTCGTCCATGGAATCCGCAAAGTTACGGCCATGCACCCATCTGCAACTTCCGGACGCGATTAACGTTGCGCGGCAATGGAGCCGCCGCTACGATTGCCGAGCGGAAGTCGTATGCGGAACGGCCGGATCCGGCCGCTTCCTATCGCGGCGGGCAGCCGCGCCAAGAGCCGGCCATTCGGAGGGTGCAACAGGCGATGAGCGATCCCAGCGCGCCGCGCGGCGGCGCTCGGAATCAGCAGGACAGGTTCCGGAGGCTATCATGACATCGCTCCCCGGGGCCTTTACCATCGACGCGTACGATACGCTGTTCGACCTGAGCGGGCGGCTTGTGCCGGCCTTCGCAGATTTTTTATCGCGGGCGGGGGCGGTCGCCGACCCGGCAAAAGTCGTCGCCGCGTGGCTTGGGGCGGGCCGGAACGCCTTTATACGACGCTACGAACGGTCCGCAGACGCTCCATTCCGCAGCGTGAGGGAGCTGAACATCGAGTGCTTCGAGGAAGCGTTCCGGGCGGAGGGGATCCGCGCGGATGTGGAAGCGGCCGCGGATATGGCTGACGAGTGTCTCCGTTCGGTCGAACCGTTCCCTGACGCCCGAGAGGCCGTCGGAGATCTGGCGCGCCTGGCTCCTGTGGCGCTGCTTTCCGATATAGACGAGCATCAGATCGAACCGGTGCTGAAACGTTATCCGATGCCCTTCCGGTGCGTGGTGCTGTCGGAACAGGAACGGGCTTACAAGATCAGCCCGGGCGGCAGGCTCTTCCGGGTGGCGGCGGAACGGCTCGGCGTACCCTTGGAAGACATGGTGCATATCGGGGATTCGATCCAGGACGTCATAGGCGCCAGACGCGCCGGCGTCCGCGCCGTGTGGGTCAACAGGCGGGGCGTCGAATGGCCGAGGCCAGACCTGCCTCCGCACGCCGTCGTGTCGAGCCTGCGCGATCTGATCGGGAGGCTCGACGAAGTACTGTCGCTGCCTGACGGTCCGGTGCTGAAAGCCGAATGACTGCCGGCGTATGGGCCAACGGCTAAGAACAGCAGACAAGAAATGGTGGCGGATGCGCATCTTCCATAACGACGGACGCTGAGGGCGCGGAGCCGCTGGCCGGCAGACGAGATATGGGGAGAACGACAGCCGTGAGCGATTCGCCAAGCGGGAAGGAGTACCATGAGACCGAGGCGCGCGTAAGGTATGCGGAAACGGATCGGATGGGATTCGCGTACTATGCGCATTTCTTCGTGTGGTTCGAAGTCGGCAGGACGGCATGCCTTAGGGACAAGGGATACCCGTACACGAGGTTCGAGGAGGAAGGCTACCGCTTGCCGGTGGTGGAAGCGCGCGCGAAATATCACGCCCCGGCCCGATACGATGACGTCCTTACCATCCAGACGCGCGTGATCGAGGTCAGGATATCGCGGATCAGGTTCGAGAACAGGGTGCTCCGAGCCGCCGACGGGAAGCTGCTGGCGGAAGGCGAGGTGACGCTGGCTTGCGTGGACGGATCGGGCAGGCCGGCACGCATCCCGGAGGAGCTGCGGAGACTGCTGTGCGGTTGACTTTCCCGTTCGGCGGCCGCGGGAAGACCGTCGGCACGGATCCTGTTCCCGCGAAGCATCGGTTGAGGCTTGGGGCGTTGGCGGGGCATACAGCATGGCCGTGATCCGGCGCGGATCGCTCCGATCCGGAATTGTAGATGTCATGTCGGGTAAGCGGCGGGGACCTGCCGCCGCCGCGATCCGCAGCGCGCTTTCGGTCGCGTCGGCCGGATTTCGTTTCGCCTATCTTCTCCGCCGCCTGGCCTACTCGGCCGGAATCGCGCGCGCCGATAGGGCCGAGGCGCCGGTAATCTCGGTGGGGAACCTGACGGCCGGCGGCACTGGGAAGACGCCGTTCGTAACATGGCTGGCGGCGAAACTCTCCGGCGAGGGCAGACGCGTGGCGGTGCTGCGGCGCGGTTACGGGGCCCCGCGCGGAGGAGAGGACGAGGAGACGGCCCTGATACGAAAGGCGGTTCCGGACGTCGTGGTACGCGTAGGCGCGGACCGCGTCCTGCGCGCGGCGGAGGCCGTCCGCGACGGGGCCGATTGCCTTATCCTTGACGACGGCTTCCAGCACTGGCGCTTGGCACGAGACCTTGACGTGGTTCTGGTGGACGCCACTTGCCCCTTCGGCTTCGGCCGCACCCTCCCCAGAGGCCTCCTCCGGGAACCCCCCGAGGCTCTAGCGCGCGCGGGAGCAATCGTAATCACCAGGGCGGATCTCGCCGAAGAAACGGCCCTGCGCTCGCTGAAGCGGCGCATCGAGGAACTCGCCCACGGGGCGCCGACGGCCGCCGCCCGCCATCGGCCAGATGGGCTTTTCCCTGTGTGGGGTTCGGGCGCGGTCTCGGCCGGCGCGGCGCAGGATCCGGCAGGCAAAAGTGTCGTGGCGGTATCGGCCATAGGAAATCCTTCGGCTTTCGCCAAAACGCTGGCAGCTTCCGGCGCCAGGGTGCTCTCAGAGATCAGGTTCGACGATCACCACTCGTACAGCAAAGAGGACATCGAGGAGATAGGGCGCGAGTGCGATAGGACCGGCGCCGACTTCGCGGTAGTCACAGAAAAGGACGCCGTGAAGCTTGCCGCGCTTCCGCCGTGCAGACGGCCGGTGCTGGCGCTTCGGGTCTCGATAGAGTTTCTGGAGGGCGAAGAGTCGCTTCTGGAGACCGTACGCGCCGCCATCGCCAGGGGGGATGCACGGAGGCCGAGGCGGAGCGGGGGAGCGGAAGAGCGCGAGCGCGGAAGCAAGCGCTAATAGGGGCCGGCGGACCGCCAAAAGGCCGCGGACGGAGAAGATATTCCCTATGCGGAAAGATACGGAGATTATCGAAAACCCGATACGGGATAATCCGGTGTTTTCCTACGCCGCAGGACTAAGGCGAGCCATGTCCTTCCTTCAGTGGACCCTGATATCGGCCGGCGCGGCATGCATGGCGGCGGCCGGGATCGCCGCTCCGGTTGCAAGATGGTTCGACATGTCTTCGGGCGGCGATATACAGAAGCTGCTGCCGATCGGGATCCTGGGGGTTGCTTTCGGCCTGATATTCGGCATCGTCTGGCGGCGTGCGTTCCGGATCGCCTTCCGCCGGAAATTCGGATGGCCGCCTCGGCCCCATTAGCCTAAGCGCCGACCGCCCTCGCGCCGATCGCCTTCGCCTGACTCCTCTTTTCTGCGGCTTCTCGCCTTGTTTGCTGGCAGCCTTTCGATCTGCCGCATACTGGTATCGCCCGACTCGAATCGCCGGTATCGAACCGCCTGATTCAAATCTCAAAACTCAAAATCGCAGGCTAGAACGTCCGGTTAGGATATCCCATCTCCTCGCCCGCGGCAGGATTACCGGCAGATACGCGTATCGGCGGTCGGCTGAATTCCAGCCGAACATATCGTACGCGGTCGCAATGTCTCCCGCGGGGCTCCTCATTCGACCGCAAACGGCAAGGGCGCCCAGCGGTATTCAAGCCTCGGTGCCATCCGGCGCGCGAGGGCATCGGCGTTCAGGTTTATGACAGGTCCGATCCCCAGAGGCAATTCCGCTTTTCCGGATAGGATGGCCAGCAGGCCCTTCCGCTCGCCGTATCGCACGACCGTCGCTTCCTTCAGCCCGGCCAACTTTTTGGCTTCGGCTATGGCATCATCCAAATACCCTATGCCGTCCACCAAGCCGAGTTTTTCCGCCTGTTCCGCCGTATAAACCCGACCGTCGGCGATCTTTTTCACCGCGGCGACCGCGCCTTCCATATCTTCCGGAATGCCTTTCCGTCCCTTTCTGCCCTCGGCTACTATCCGCACGAAGCGCTCGTGCATCGAATCTATGATCTCCTGTATTATCTGTCGTTCTTCCTCCGTCATGGGTCTGGAAGCCGAAAACATGTCCTTCAATCGGCCGCTTTTTATGGTTTGCTCTCGAATGCCGAGCTTGCGTTCGAGAAGCTCCGACAGGTCGAGGCAGGTGGCGATAACGCCGATAGAGCCGGTAGTGGTGGTGGGAGAGGCTATGATGGCGTCGGCCGGAGCGCTTATGTAATAGCCTCCTGAGGCGCACAGGTCGCCCATGTGGACTACCACTTTGACGCCTCCCCTGGCATCCTTCAGATTCTTGACCTCCCGCCATATCTGGTCGCTGGCCGTTACGCCGCCCCCGGGAGAATCAACGCACAGGACTACCGCCTTGACGCTCTCGTCCCGGCCCGCCTGCCGCAACTGACAGACGAGGCGTTGGACCAACGATTCCCTCACGCCGCCTCCGAACAAGCCGCCCGGCTCGTCGAATATTGCGCCGCGCGCGCTGATCAGGGCGATTTTATCGGTCCCCTCGCCTTCTATGTACTCTTCCGGGGCGGCCGCGCGCCAGCCGTCGCCATGGATCCAGCCGCCGAGCAGGACGGACAGAAGTACTCCGAAGAATATCAGGGAGAAAAAACCTCCGCAGATGAGCGCGGCCAGCCGGCATCCCGACTTTTTAGCGGGCGGCGGCGACGCCGTGGTCGAAAACGCCGTCGGCCGCGATGTCCACGGCGGACCTGCGAATATTTCGGAGCCGCCCGATTTTCCGGCCTGTGCGCCATATCGCGGGCCGCCGGAGCCGGCTTGCGGATCTGCTCCGCCTTGGGTTTGCGGCTCCTCTCCGCCCGGCGGGGCCGATCCGACGGCATCTTCCCCGACCGAATCCTGATGGCTCATCGTTTCAAGACCTCCCTTCCCAGCCCAGCGCGTTAGCGGTCGGCTACGGCTAAGATTTTGAAGAGACCTCCGGCGCCGCGGTCTTATCGCAGCCCTCATATGCCGGAGTCGCCGAGCCTGCCGGCGCTCCGACCGTCTATTATTCGGCGCTTTCGATTCCGGCGCCCGCGCTGCGCTATGGGGCCGCCCAATCCTGGATTCTCCGCATCGCCGCGTCCGCCCCTCTGCAACCCGCTCGGAACGAATCGCAGGATATGCCGAGACTGAGATCTGAAATTGTACCCCTGCCAGTATTGCTTTCGCAAGATATAGTTCGCCTGAATCATTCCCAGTTTCGACTAAAGGCAAAGGCTTCTTCATCCGAAGAATTCTTTTGGGAAAACAAAACAAGGAGGATTACGGATGAAGAAGCTGGATCGCTGGCATGTTCATGTCTTGGCCTTCGCCTCCAATCTCTTTGTAGTATTT